>CAZOWU010000060.1:0-10751 GCA_964583735.1 uncultured Halobacteriales archaeon
CGGTCGGGGTCCCCGGGTCGAAGGTGACGTTCTCGACGCTCGTCGCGGTGGCGTTCGCGGGCAGTGGCTGGGCGGCGAGTGCGACCTGGAGCCGGGTGACAGTGTCGAGGCTGCTTGCCGACAGCGCGAACCCGCGGGTCCCGGTGAAGTCCCCACTTTCGATGGCGTCGGCGAACCCGGGCGTGATCCCGGCGGTGCTGACCACCGAGCCGTCGAGCCGGACCGACAGGCAGTAGCCCGTCCGGTTTTCGACGTCACAGCTGCCCGGGTTGGCGGTGTGGCCCAACCGCTGGAGGGTCGCCGAGAGGGTCCCGGCGGCCTCGGGTGTCAGGAAAACCGGCAGCGAGGCGGCCTGGAGTCCGCTGCGGATCTCGCCGACCCGGGCGACGCCCGCGTTCGAGAACAGTTCGACGCCGCTGGCGTTGGGGCTGCGGGCGGTGACAGTGACGTTCCCGCGCCGGAGCAGCAGGTCGACCACGGCCGGCGACGCGGTCGGCCGGAGCCGCACGACGACGCCGTCGCCGGCCGGCCGGACGGTGCCGTTGAATCCGGCCGACCCGTTCAGCCGGGCCGCGAGCGTGTCGGCCGCCTGCTGGCGCTCGGCGGCCGTGACCGGCCGCTCGAAGGAGACTTCGACGACCGTCTCGACGGTGGCGTTGTCGGCGTCGTCCGTGGGCGTGGCCGTCTGCGCGCCCGCCGGGACCGCGCCCGCAGCGAGCGCGAGGAGGGCGCCGGCAGCGAAGAGGGCAACGGCGGCGGCCGCGTGCTGGCGATTCATACCCATCCGTTCCCCGAGCGCCCTAAGTATCCGGCGACACAGGACACTTGAGCCCCGGAGCCGTTCCGCGGGTATGCGAGTCGCCGTCCTCGCCCACGGGAAGTTTCCCGGCCGGGCCAAGACTGCGGTGGGGCTGTTGCGCTACAGCGACCACGAGGTTGTCGCCGTGCTGGACCGCGAGACCGCCGGGGACCGCGTCCGCGACCACGTCCCCGACGTCCAGGATGCACCCGTCGTCACCGGGATGGCCGACGCTCCCGACTGTGACGCGCTGATCGTCGGCATCGCACCCATCGGCGGCGGCTTCGAGGAGGCCTGGCGACCGGACGTCCGGATGGCCCTCCAGCGGGGCTGTGACGTGGTCGCAGGCCTGCACTACTTTCTCTCCGAGGACGAGGAGTTCGCCGCCCTGGCCGAGGAACACGGCTGTGACCTCCGGGACGTCCGCCGCCCACCCGACGACCTGACCGTCGCCGAGGGCGTCGCCGGCGGGGTCGACGCCCGCGTGGTCTGCACAGTTGGAACGGACTGCTCGGTCGGGAAGATGACCGCGAGCTTCGAACTCCGGAACGCGGCCCGGGAGCGTGGCCTCGACGCCGCCGTGATTCCAACGGGCCAGACGGGGATCATGCTCGCCGGGTGGGGGGTCGCCGTCGACCGCGTCGTCAGCGACTTCGCCGCCGGCGCGGTCGAGCAGATGGTCCGCCAGGAGGGCGACCGGGACCTGCTGATAGTGGAGGGCCAGGGCGCACTTGCTCACCCCGCGTACTCGGCGGTGACGCTGGCCATCCTCCACGGCGCCCAGCCCGACGCGCTGGCGCTCTGTCACGAGGCCGGCCGGAAAGCCGTCCACGGGTACGAGTCCGTCGCGGTCCCGCCGGTCGAACAGTACGCCCGGCTCTACGAGGCGGTCGCCGCTCCGGTCAGCGACTGTGCGGTCGACGCCGGCATCCTGAACACCGAAGCACTCGAGGACCCCGCCGCACGGGAGGCCGTCGACGCCTACGCGGAGACACTCGACGCCCCCGCGACCGACCCCGTCCGCTTCGACGTCGACGAGACCCTGGACGGGCTGCTCGGCGAGTCGGTGTGAGTCGCGGGCGACTGAGTCTCAAGGTTCAAGACGGGCACCACCCGAGGGGTGGCATGGACACCACGAAGGTCGAGTGGCGGGAGTGGGAGGCCGACGCCTTCGAGGTCGCGGCCCGGCGGAGCCAGCCCGTCCTGCTCGCGCTGGTTGCGGCGTGGTCCGCCGAGTGTCGCGAGATGGACGCGACCACCTACAGCGAGCCCCGCATCGCCGCCAACATCAACGACGGCTTCGTCCCTGTCCGGGTCGACGCCGACCGCCATCCCCGTGTTCGGGAGCGGTACAACATGGGCGGGTTCCCCTCGACGGTCTTTCTGACCCCCGAGGGTGGTGTCCTCACGGGTGCGACCGCGCTGGGGGTCGAGGGATTCCGTGGCATCCTCGACAGCGTGCGGCGCACCTGGGACGCCAAAGGCGAGGCGGCAGGCTCGGTTCCCAGGGCGCTCCGGGACGCCGACCCGCCGGGTGGTCGGGTCGACGCCCGCGCCGAGGAGGCGATGGTCGAACAGCTGCTCGCGGCCTTCGACGAGGAGTTCGGTGGCTGGGGCACCGACATCAAGTTCCCTCTCCCACGAACCGTCGAGTTCGCGCTCGTGCGGGCTCGCGACCAGGCCACCCGAACCCTCGAGGCTGTCCAGACCCACCTGCTGGACACCTACGACGGTGGCTTCTACCGGTTTGCTGGCAACCGTAACTGGTCGAACGCCCGCCGCGAGAAGCTGGCCGACGAGAACGCCGCACTCCTGTGTGCGTTCGCCTACGCCTACCGCTACACCGGCGAGGACGCCTACCGGGAGGCCGCAGAGCGGACCGTCGAGTACCTCACGACGACGCTGTGGACCGGCGACGCCGTCGCTGCCAGCCAGGGCGGGGACCCGGAGTACTTTACGCTCGAGCCCGCGGACCGCGAAGAGGCCGACGCGCCGCCGGTCGACGGGACTGTCTTCGCCGACCGCAACGGGCTCGCTGTCGACGGGCTGCTCACCTTCGCGGGGTACACCGACGACGACCGCGCGACCCGGTACGCCCGCCGCGCCCGCGAGCACGTCTGCGAGACGCTGGTCGACGACGGCAAGGTCCGTCACTACGACGACCCGGACAGCGAGGCCGGCCTCCTGGTCGACCAGGCCCGTCTCCTCCGGGGACTGACAACCTCCTGGGAGATACTGGGCGAGCCCGGCCCCGCCCGGGCAGTCGCCGACTGGACGCTCGACCATCTCCAGGCCGACCACGGTGCCTTCGTCGACGGTCCCGCGGGCGGGCCAGGGCTGCTCGACCGCCCGCTCGTGCCGCTCGATACGAACGTCGACTGTGCGGACGCCCTGCTGGACCTGGCGCTGCTGACCGGCGAGGACCGCTACCGGGAGGCCGCACGCGGGGCGGTGGACGCCTTCGCGAACGCCGCCGAGCGGATGGGGGTCGAGGTGGCCGGCTACGCGACTGCCGCCGCCCGGCTGCTGGACCCTGCCGCCATCGAGGTGGGCGCACCCGCCGGCGACGACCTCCACCGCGCCGCGCTCCGACTCGCCGACCACGAGACCGTCGTCGTTCCCGGCGCCGACGGCGATGGTGCCCGCCTCGTCGAGGGGGGCGACGTGACCGGGAGCGCCGACACGCCGGCGGCCCTGGAGACGCTGGTGACCGGGGCTGACAGGGAGGACTGATAGTGATTGTTGGACCGATGTCCCGGCGATTGCCCGCATCGGGGTCGGCAAACGACGGGAACAGACGAGCATAATCACTACGACTCCCGGGAGACCTGTGGTGCGCGCGAGGGTGCCACCCGGGAGCCGGACGGGGACGTAAACTCCCGGTGTGTTTTTAATCCCTCCCCGTGTGAGGGAGAGTGATGGCGACACTGAGGGATCTCGGGCTCTCGGAGTACGAATCCCGCGCTTACAGAGCGCTGCTGGAGACTGGGCCGACAACTGCAAAAGAGTTGTCACGCGCGAGCGACGTGCCAATGGGGCGGATTTACGACGTGCTCGGGGGGCTGGAGTCCGACAACCTCGTCCGGACACAGACCGCGAGCCGGCCCAAGAAGTACGCCGCCGTCGAGCCCGACACCGCGCTCGACCGGCTGTTGGCCGACAAGAAACGCGACCTCGAGGAGCAGAAAGACCAGTACGAGGATATCGTCGACGCGCTCTCGGAGGACCTGGAGACGGCCGAACCCGTCGACGAGCCCTTCTGGACGGCCGCGCTCGGCCCGGAGGAGGCGACGGACCTGCTCGTCGAGCGACTGGCGACCGCCGAGAACCGGATCGTCCTCGTCGCCGATACCCCCGCCGCCGGCTTCGATATCGACGACATCGGCCGGCGGATCGTCGCCGAGATGGAACGGGCACTGGACCGTGGTGTCGCCGTCTCGCTTCTGCTCCGGCCCGAACTCCCCCGCGTACTCCCCGCCGACGTCGGGGACCTGTTCCGCGAGCAGCTCCAGGGTCACGACGCGTTCAGCGCCCGGACCAGCGAGGACGTCACTGGCACGTTCGAACTCATCGACCACTCTGAGGTCTGCATCGAGGTGTCACACCCGCTCAACCCCGGCCAGCCGTTCGCTCTCATCAACCTGAAGGACACCGACGTCGCCGGCGGTATCGAGGAGGCGTTCCGCGACCGGTGGGCGGAGGCCGACCCCCTCGAGCTGTAGCGGGCTCCCGACTGCCGGGCGGCCGCAGCACAGCCCTACCGGCGTTGGGTTACGTCGGTGCTTCCACAGTTGGCACACCGCGTCACCGACCCGAGCGTCGGGTGAGTCGCTGTCGTCCAGTCGTCGGCTCCCGGCGACGCGACGTGTCCGCAGTTCCGACAGTGAAGTTGTCCGTCAGCCATACCGAGTTGTTTGTCCTCATCCTGCATAGATTTGCTGCCTGTGAGTTGGACTGGTGTGGCGACGCTCAGACACCGGCGCTGAGTGCAGGCTAGACGGAAGCAGACCAGTGTAACCGACCGAAAACGCGAGAGGGAAGGGGGGAGTGTTGCCGGACAGTTAGTGGCCTCCGGGCCGGGCCGTCTCGAACCTCTTATCCGAGGGTCATTATAGTTTCGGTCCACTGTTTCGTCTCCAGATTCCGTGACATTGGCCAACCGGGCAACAGCCGGGAAACGCTGAGAGTGGTCCCAGAGACTGCGAGCCCCTGTTCCTGGTAGCGTTGACTGCGGGAACCGAGGTCCGAGAACGGGTCGAGTACGGGGCACCGAACCGACGGACGTTCTCGGGCACGCCCCCCAAGGAGGCCCGCGAGGCGGAGCTGGCAGACCTCGACAGCATCCGGCGCGGGAGTTCGGCTGGCTGTCCGGGCCGGTCGGCGAGACGGGGGTGAAAAGCGGACGCAGCCCGTTACGCGCCGCGACCGTTGACCTCGCCGGTCAGGTCGCCGAACTCGGCGACGCGCTCGGCGTGGGCGTTGTGCTGGTGGATCGACTCGTCGTTGGACTGCTTCATCGTCACGACCGCGTTCCTGGGGAGGTC
Source organism: uncultured Halobacteriales archaeon (assembly GCA_964583735.1). Classification (GTDB taxonomy): domain Archaea; phylum Halobacteriota; class Halobacteria; order Halobacteriales; family Haloarculaceae; genus Salinirussus. The sequence continues at coordinate 5,344 of CAZOWU010000060.1, forward strand.
GAAACGGTCGACGACGCCCTCGGCCATCGCCCGGACGCAGTCCTCGACGAACTTCGCGTCCCGGTGAGCCTCGATGGTCATGTGGTCCTCGTCGGGACGCTTGGCGAGATTGTAGATACGGGCGCTCATCGACTCCCGGGCCACCTCGATGATGTCGTGCAGGTCCACGTCGGGCGAGCCGTCACTCTCGATCGTCAGGGTTGCGTGACCGCGCTGTGAGTGGCCGGGCTGGGGGACCTCCTCGAGGAACTGGTCGATGACGCGGTCCTCGACACCCAGGTCCCGGAGGGTTTCGCGGGCGCGTGTGGTCGACATCCCCTGTGAGCAGGGACAGACTGTCATGCCGGTAACGCGGGCCCCGACCTCCTCGTGGGTCCCGTCGTCGTCGGCGGTCGCCGAGGCGATGATATCCGCGGTAGACTGTGTCTTCCGGTCCGAGGCTGGCGTGCGCTCGTGGGTAACGTACTCGGCTTCCATCCGGACCTCCGCCCGGGTGGTGTACTCGTGTTTCTCGAGTAACCGCTCGGCTGCGTCGCCACAGACGTCCTCGACGCGGTAGGCGGCCTCGCTGACAGCCGCCTCCAGTGTCTCGTCGATGACTTCCATGTTCCGGCTCATGTCGGCCCCCTTCCGCCAGGACGGGAGGTCGACAAACACTTCGAACTCGGCCATCAACACGATCGGGTCGCCTCCGGCACGGTCGATCCGCACGAGTTTCTCCACGCCGGTGACGCCGACACGGTTGAGGCCGACAGTGACGTCCGGACGCGACGCCTGTACGTCCGGGAGTTGCTGACTCATCATCCGTTAGTTGGCTGGTAGGTGGTTAGTGCTTTCGAAAGCAGAGGGTGCCTCGGCGGCAGCGGGCTCACTCCTCGACGGTGCCGGTCGTCGGGTCGTCGAGGTCCCGGAACAGGGCTTCGAAGTCGTCGTCGTCAAGCCCGGAGACTGACTCGTCGAGGTCGTCTTCGAGTTCGTCGATGCGCGCCTCGAGGGTCTCGAAGGTCTCGTTGCCGTCCAGCTCGGCCTGGGGCTTGTTCGACAGCAAGGTGGCGTGTTTGGCCATCAGCGAGTAGTACTCCTGCAGCTTCGCCTCGTAGGTCGAACGGGTGAGCAGTTGCTCGATCGTCTCGAGCAGGTCGTCCCGGGAGACAGGCTTGATCATGTAGTCGTCGAAGGACATCTCGACGATATCGAAGTCGGGGTCCACGGCTGTCACCATCGCGACCCGGACGTCCAGCCCGCGGTCGCGGATCGTATCCAGCACCTCGTCGCCGGAGAGGCCGGGCATCCGCCGGTCGAGCAACACGACCTCGACCGACGCGTCGAGCTGGTCCAGGGCCTCCTGCCCGCCGTAGGCCGTCATGACGGCGTACTCGCCGTCGAGCTGGGCCGCGTACGCGTCGGCCACGTCGCGTTCGTCGTCGACGACAAGCACAGTCGCAGGCTCCGTGCCGCTCATTCTCTTGTGGGTTGGTCCGAGCGGTACAAAACCGTTCGGGTAGACCACGAGCGGGAGTCTTTAGCCGGCTGGCACCCATATTCAGAGGCATGACACCGCACGAGACGGGCGAGTGGCCGCTCCACCGACTCATGACCGAGGTCGTCGGCTCGGGGCACAAGTCCGCCGAGGACATGACCCGCCCGCAGGCTCGCGAGGCGATGACCCGTATCTTCGCCGGCGACCCTGCCGAGACCACCCTGGGAGCGTTCTGGCTCGCCAACCGCTGGAAGCGAAATACGCCCGAGGAACTGGCCGCCTTTACCGACGTGATGCGAGAGGAGAGCCTCGAGTCCGCCGTCCCCGACTGTGACCCGGTCGACTGTGGCGCCAACTACGACGGCAAGCACACCTCCGCGCTGCTGGGGGTCGCCTCGGGACTGGTGGCCGCCGCGGCCGGGACGCCGGTCGTTACCCACTCCGGGGACCGCGTCCCGACGCAGGAGGCCACCGCTTACAAGCACGTGCTGGACGAACTGGGCATCCGCACCGACCTCTCACCCGCCGAGAGCGCCGACATGGTCGACGAGGTCGGCTTCGGGTTCTACTACCAGCCCCGGTTCAACCCTCTCGTGGCCAACCTCTCCGACCGCCGAGCGGAGATGGGCGTCCGGACGTTCCTCAACACCGTCGAGACGCTGGCCAACCCTGCCGGGGCCGACGTCCATCTCGGGAGCTTCTACCACCTCGCCTTCGCGAAGCGGGTCGTCGACACCTTCGGCGAGATGGACACACAGGACGTCGGCCGCGTGATCATGTTCCAGGGGCTGGAAGGCTACGACGACATCCGGCCCGGAACGACGGTAGTGGCCGAGTACGACCGGAGCCGCGGCGGCGCTGGAGCCGGGAGAGGCGGCGAAGGCGGAGGCACGGGCGCGGGCGGGGGCGGGGGTGGGGACGGGAACGAGGACACTGGTGGTGGAGACGGCGACGACGTCTTCACCGACTACGAGGTCGAGACCGCGGCGTACGGGATGGACTTCGAGCGCGAGGACTTGGCTGTCGAGGACGTAGCCGCCGATTCCGCGCGGCTCACCGAGGAGGTCCTGACCGGCGAGCGCGACGACCACTTCGCGGACGCCGTCGCGCTGAACGCCGCGATACGGGTCTACGCCCGCGGTGACGCGGACACCATCGAGGACGGTGTCGGGCTGGCCCGCAGCGCCGTCGCGGAGGGGGGCGCACAGGACCGGCTGGCCCGCCTCCGGGAGTACTGATGTCCACGAACCCGAACGAGGGGCCGTCACCGGGCAGGGAGGGCAGCAGGGGAATCGAGGAAGTTCGTCGGGACGCTGGCAGCGACCCCGAGGAGTGGCACCACGAGACCGCCCGCGTCAACGGCGTCAGTCTCCACTACGTCCGTGTCGACCCCGACCCGGCGGCCGTCGAGCGGGAGACGGAGCCACCGCTCGTGGTCTGTCTGCACGGCTTCCCGGAGTTCTGGTACGCCTGGCGCCACCAGCTTTCCCCGCTCGCCGAGGCAGGCTTCCGGGTCGTCGCACCAGACATGCGGGGGTACAACCGCTCCTCGAAGCCCGCAGGCGTGAACAGCTACCGCCCCGCAGAACTCGTCGCGGACGTGCGCGGGCTGGTCGAAGGACTGGGGTACGCCCGGACCCACCTCGTGGGCCACGACTGGGGCGGGCTGGTCGCCTGGGAGACTGCCATCCGGGAGCCGGACCTGCTGGACCGGCTGGTCGTGTTGAACGCCCCGCATCCGGAACGCTATCGCCGAACACTCCGCCAGTCCCCGCGGCAGGCACTCCGGTCGTCGTACGCCCTCGCCTTGCAGGTACCCTGGGTTCCGGAGCGGCTGCTCCGGGCGAGCGACCTCGCGGCCGTCGGCCGGATCCTCTCCGACACCGCCCGACCCGGTGCCTTCAGCGAGGCCGAAATCGAGCGGTACAAGCGGGCGATGGCGACGGAGGGGACGATGACGGCGGCGCTGAACTACTACCGGGCGCAGTTCCGCGATGGCCTCGGGCGGGAGCTGCGGTCGCTGGTCGGCCGGGGCCGGGACACGACGGTGCGGGTGCCGACGATGGTCGTCTGGGGCGAGCAGGACCGGGCGCTCGGAACCGAGTTGCTCGACGGGCTCGAGGCGTTCGTCCCGGACCTGCACGTCGAGCGCCTGCCGGAGGCCTCCCACTGGGTCCAGGCGGACGCACCCGGCCAGGTGACCGACCTGCTGCTCGCCTTTCTGGATTGAACGCGGACGAGCCGTCTTTGCCGGGCAACCTACGCTGCCCGCTCGGCGGCCGCGACCGCGTCCTCGATGTCCGCGTCGTCGACGTCCCAGTGGGTACAGAAGCGGACGAGGTGGTCGTCGAAGGCCCCACCCAACAGCCCCTCGGCCTCGCAGTCCTCGAGGAACGCCTCGGCCGGCCGGTCGGTCTCGACGAGGACGATATTGGTCTCGGGGTCGTCGACCGAGAGCCCCTCGATACGGTCCAGCCCCTCGGCGAGCCGGGCGGCCCGGCGGTGGTCCTCCGCGAGACGCCCGCGGTTCTCGAGTGCCTCCAACCCGGGCGCAGCGAGGATCCCCGCCTGGCGCATTCCCCCGCCCAGCAGCTTCCGGGCCCGGCGGGCCTCCTCGACAAAGTGCTTGGGACCGGCGAGCACCGACCCCACGGGCGCGCCAAGCCCCTTCGAGAGACAGCACAGTACCGTGTCGACTGGCTCGACGAACGCCGAAGCGGGGACGTCGTGTGCGGCCGCGGCGTTGAACAGCCGCGCGCCGTCGAGGTGGACCGGAACGTCGCGCTCGCGGGCAGCCTCGGCCGCCACGGCGACCCGCTCGGGCGCGATGGCGACCCCGCCCTTGCTGTTGTGCGTGTTTTCGAGGGTGAGTAGCCCGGTCCCGGGTCGGTGACCGTCCGCCGCGACGTACCCCTCGCGGACCTGGTCGGGGGTCGGGACTCCCCGTTCGCCGCCGTCGAGGGTGCGGGGCTGGACCTCTGCGTGCTGGGCAAGTCCCGCGAGCTCCCACTTGTAGATGTGGCTCTCGCGCTCACAGAGCACCTCCTGGCCCCGTTCGGTGTGGGTTCGAGCGGCGACCTGGTTGCCCATCGTCCCCGAGGGGACCAGCAGCGCGGCCTCGGTGCCGAGGATGTCGGCAGCGCGCGTTTGGAGTTCGTCGACCGTCGGGTCCTCGCGGTAGACGTCGTCGCCGACGGGTGCGTCGCGGGCGGCTTCGCGCATCGCGTCGCTCGGCCGGGTGACCGTGTCGCTCCGGAGGTCGATCATACCCCCCGTACCGCGGCGAGGGACAAAACGACGACGACCGCGGCCGGCAACGCCGGTCCGTTGCAGACCCTTGTGCGGACGAAAACGGCGACAAACGGCCGCAAACGGCCGGAATACGATGGTACAGTCTCCCCCCTTTAGCACCGCCCAGTACCGAAGACCGGATGCAATGGCAGCAAAGACACTCGCAGTCGGACTGGCAGTCGTGCTAATGATGGTCGGTGGGGCGGCGGCCGTCACCGCCGGCCCGGCAGCACAGGCGCAGGCACAGCCACAGGAGTCGGCCACGGGCACGAACGCAACCGCACCGGGCGACGCTGATATCGGGGCGACCTACGACAACGGCACGGTGACGGCGACCGTCACGCAGGGCGACGAACCCGTCGAGAACGCCGAGGTCGAAATCGACGAAGAGGAGTACACGACCGACGCCAACGGGACCGTCGTCGCCGAGTACGACGGCGACGAGCAACTCGAGGTCGAGGTCGAGACCGACAGCGTCGAGGGCGAAGTCAAGTACAAGCTCGTCAACGGCTCGCTGCTCATCCACGAGGAGGAGTACGAGTACGAGTACGAGGGCGAAGATAACTACGAAAACGAGAACGAGGAGGAGCACGAGTACGAAAACGAGAACGAGGAGGAGCACGAGTACGAAAACGAG
>CAZOWU010000061.1:0-10673 GCA_964583735.1 uncultured Halobacteriales archaeon
AGTCGATCCGCTCGCGGGCGGTCAGCTTCCCCTGGTCGTGCTGTTTCTGGATCCGTTCCTCGCCGCCGCCCTTGCGGGCCTCTTCACGCATTGTCTCCAACTCCTCGATCCGCTCGTCCATTGTCATGTGGTCCCGGTCTCCATTGCCGATTTCATGCAGCACCTGCATAAAAAGCATTCTGTATCCTGACACTCACATTCCGCTCCGGGTGTCCACACCGCCCGTCGGCCAGGGACACACCCGACCGTGGGTACCCTTATTTGGCTTCCGCCACACGCTCTTTGCATGTCAGTCGCGTTCGACTTCAGCGACCGAGTGGTACTGGTGACGGGTATCGGCGGCGCCCTGGGGAGTGCGGTAGCCGAGGCGTTTCTCGACGCCGGTGCAACGGTCTGTGGTGCCGACGTGGTCGAACCGGACAGCGAGGACTTCCTGCTCGCCGAGCCAGACCGCGTCGACTTCTATCAGGGTGATTTCACCGACGAGGCGGAGGTCTCGGACGCGGTTTCGGCCATCGTCGACGAGCACGGTCAACTCGACAACCTCTGCAACATCGCGGGGACGTGGCGCGGGGGGGACCCGGTCGAGGACACCGGCGTCGACCTCTTCGACATGCTGATCGACGTCAACCTCAAGACAATGTTCCTGGCGTCGAAACACGCCATTCCTCACCTCCGCGAGACCGGCGGTTCGGTCGTCTCGGTGTCGGCCCGTTCCTCGCTCGAGGGCGGCGAAGGTGACGGGATCTACCGCGTCTCGAAGGCAGGCATCCGGCTACTGACCGAAACGATCGCCGAGGAGAACCTGGGGGACGTCCGTGCCAACTCGGTCATGCCGTCGGTCATCGACACGCCGATGAACCGGGAGATGATGTCCGACGCCGACCACGACAAGTGGGTCCACCCTGCCGAGATCGCGCAGGTCATCGTCTTTCTCTGCTCCGACGCCGCTGGCGTCACCAGCGGGGCCGCCGTGCCGGTCTACGGCGAGGCCTGAGCCGCGTTTCTGCCCGACCCCTGCCACGACACCGGTTCCCTGTGAGTTACCCAACTCCTCGAAACAGCAAGAGCCACCCGGCCGGACTGCCGGCCTTCCACACCCGGGACTGCGCTTGGAATCGGGACCCTATCCGAACCGAAACGTCCGAGTCTTCACGCCTGCGAGAGAACCGTATGGATTGTATCGCCCACCGCGGCTTCGCGGAGGCGCATCCGGAGAACACTCTCGTGGCCGTCCGCGCTGCCGGAGGAGCCGGTACGGGCCCGGGGGCGCTGGGAGGGACGGGCGCGGATTCGAACGCGGACGCTGCCCCGACGGCGGACGCGGTCGAGGTCGACGTCCGCCGGTGTGGTTCGGGCGAACTCGTCGTCATCCACGACAAGGCGGTCGACCGGGTCAGCGACGGGACCGGCCGGGTCGCCGACCGTCCGCTCGCCGAACTGCGCGAACTGGCTGTGTTGGGGACCGGTGCCGGCGTCCCGACGCTCGCCGAGGCCTTCGAGGCTGCGGCGGTCCCGCTGAACGTCGAACTCAAGGAGCGCGGGCTCGCCGGCGACGCGCTCGAGCGCGCCGACGAGGCCGGCGTCGACGCCTGGTACTCCGCGTTCGACCCCATCGCTGTCGAAGAGGTCCGCGAACGCGGCGGGGAGGCGGCGCTCCTCTTCGCCGAGAACGCCGACGACGCCCTCGACCGGGGACGCCGGCTGGACTGTGCAGCTATCCACCCCCACCACTCGCTGTGTGACGCCGCCTTCGTCGGGCGGGCGCAGGCGGCCGGGCTGGCGGTCAACGCCTGGACGGTTCGCTCCCGGGAGACGGCCGCCGAGCTCTCCGAGGCCGGCATCGACGGACTGGTCGCGGACGCGCCCGGCTACTGCCCCGGCCGGTAGCCACCCTGCTCCCTTCCGAGGAGACAGCTGTACGCCCTCCGGGGCAGACCCGCCGGCATGAGCGAGCGCGACGCGGACGTGGGTGGGAGAGCCACAGTGGACGCCGGTGGAGATTCCGACCTGACTGACCTGTTCGACGAACTCGAGGAGCCGGAAACGCTCGTACAGTCCGACGCCGCCCGCGACCAGGTCCAGGAGACGATGCGCGTCGCGACGGAGACGAGCTGGTCGGGGGGCAGCTTCGGCCGGCCCATCTGGGGATACGACCGGGCCGACCTCACGGAGAGGCTGGTCGGAGTCCCCTACGTCGCCGATTTCCAGAACAGCCGGGTCCACCGTCCGTGCCTCGGCTCCATCCCCAGGCGCTCGCTCGGCGTGGCGGCCGGCTCGGCGTGGCGGCTAGCTCGCTGGTGACGGCGGCGGTCCTGCTGACCGGCTGGGGACGGCTCGACTGGGCGGAACCGTGGGTCGCGCCCGTCAACGTCGTTGTTGTCTGGCTCCCGATGAGCACTGGGGCGGCGCTGGGGGACATCCTGCCCGGGAGGTGACTGACGCCCGAGAGTTGACTGGCGCCCGGAATCAGGAGCGGGCGTCCGCATCCGACGGCCCGCGCCACTCCCCGGCCACCTCCTCGACGACGTCCATCAGCCGGTCGAGGTAGGCGTCGAGGTGGTTGCCGGCCACTGGGTTGCCGTGCCCGGGGGCGACGTACGAGATGTCGTACCCCCCGAGGCGCTCCCGGAGCGTCGACTCCAGCTTCTCCGGGGCGATGTAGCGGACCCACGGGAGCCGGTCGCGGACGAATGCCTCGATGTCGCGACGGCTGACCTCCCACTCCCCGGCTTCGTCGCCGCCACGTCTCGCCCCCCAGACCGCCCCGCACCGACTTGGCGGGTGGTAGTTGCCCAGTGCCTCCGAGGAGAACAGGACGCCGGAGTCGTGGTCGTACAGCCAGAGGCTGTAGACGTGGTCGGTCATCGGCGGTTTCGGGAAGCTGAACGCCCGGCCGGCGAGTTCGACTGTCTCGTCGCGGTTCCAGAGCTCGCCGTAACCGCCGAACTCCTCGGGGATGTCCGTCGCCGAGAGCACCCGGACCCCGCGGTCGGCGTACTCGTGGGCGTGACCGGTGTGGGGCATGTTCGTGTGTGTCAGAAGGAGGGTGTCGACCCCCGCGCCGCCGGTGAGCCGGTCGACCTCGTCGCCGATGTCCGTCTCGTGGGGCGGGCCGGCGTCGACGAGGACGTACCCGTCGCCTGTCTCGATGAGATAGACCGAGACGTGGACGTGTCGGTCCGGGCCGGCGTCCTCGCAGGTACCAACCCAGTGGACATCCTCGGTGAGCTGGACGCTCATGCCAGCTCCGTCACCCGGATGTCCTGTCCCAGGCCGAGGTCGCTGATCTGCTCGATAACCGGTACCAGTCGCCGGAGGTAGCCGACCGCGTCCTCCCGGATGGGCGCGCCGTGGGCCGGCGCGACAAGGTCCGGGTCGAACCGGTCGACCAGCGCCTCAACCTCGGCTGCCAGCCGCTCGGGTTCGGCGTACGCGAACCAGGGGAAGGTGTGGCTGTGAAAGCCCAGCCAGCGCTGTGTGGTAAACGCCTCCGGGTCGTCGGCGATCTCGTCGACGGCCCGGCCACACTCGCCCGCGCCTGCCGAGTGGGCGTTGCCGTAGGCGTCGACGGTGAACAGCGCGCCTGTCTCCTGCTCGTACAGCCAGGTCGTCGCCGCGAGGTCGAACATTGGGGACCGGCAGAACTCGACGGCGTGGCTGCCGAGGTCGAGTTTGTCGCCGTCGACCACCTCGGTGTGGCCGTCGACGGCCGACCCCAGCGCGAGGTCGTGGAGTTCGTCCGTCTCCGGAACCAGCAGCTCCGCGTCCCGGTGCTCTTCGAGAATAGCCCCCGCGTTCCCGCCGTGGGGGGCCTCCGGGTGCGAGACGACCAGGTAATCCAGCTTTTGGCCGTCGAGGAGCACGTCCAGTGCGTCGAGGACGTCCGCGCGCATGTTCGGCGGCAGCGTGTCGAACAGCAGCGTCTCCTCGCCCGCGAACAGGTAGGCGTTGAACTGGGCGTGAACCTCGCCCGCAGGGTCGTACCACGGCGGCGGCTCGTCCATTGCGTCCATCCGGGCCTGCACCTGTTCGGGGACCACACAGCCCTGCAGCAGGTGGAGCCCGTCCGCTATCTCGCGGCAGGTAATGTCACGTCGTGTCATGCCACACGGTACCCCACTCACGATACCCACTAAAATCGTTCCGTCCACGCGACCGACGACGGGGCCCCGGCGGTCGGGGTCAGTCCCCTCACCCACAGCAGGCGTCTACCTGCCCTGCCCTCTCGGGATAACAACGGTTAAAAGCCGGCGACGCCCTAAGAGAGGTATGAGCCGGAGCGAGCAGAAACGGACCCAGAAGTGTATCTCCTGTGGCATCAACATCGCCGGGACGAGCGCGGCGGCTTTCGCGTGTCCCGAGTGTGGCCACCAGATCTACCGGTGCGCAAAGTGTCGCAAGCAGAGTAACCTCTACAAGTGTCCTGACTGCGGGTTCACGGGGCCGTAGCCATGGGGAAGGTCGCAGCCCAGATCAAGGTCATGCCGGAGAGCCCGGACGTCGACCTCGACGCGCTCCAGGAGCGTCTGGAAGCCGCGCTGCCCGAGGGTGCCCAGATCCAGGGGTTCAAGCGTGACGACGTCGCCTTCGGGCTGGTCGCCCTCCTCCCGACGGTGGTCGTCCCCGACGATGCCGGCGGCACGGAGGCCGTCGAGGAGGCCTTCACCGAGGTCGAGGACGTCGAGAGCGTCGAGGTCGGCGACGTCGGCCGGTTGTAACCGCGGAACGCTTCCTTTATCCGTCCGACCGCGCAACTTACGCTAATGCCTGATTCTAACGGACCACGCGAGGGAACGCGGAACAAGCTGAAAAACGACGCCCGCGAGCAGGGGATGTCCCCGCCCCAGCAGACGACCGAACGGTTCGAAACTGGTGACACGGTCCACCTGAAGCTCGACCCGAGCGTCCAGCGCGGCCAGTACCACCCCCGCTTTGCCGGCCAGACCGGCACCGTCGTCGGCCAGCAGGGCGAGGCCTACAAGGTCGAGATCGTCGACGGCGGCAAGGAGAAGACGCTCATCTCCCGCCCCGCCCACCTCGTCGCCGCCGAGTAACTCCGGTTTCTGGGTTTTTCCGTCGATTGCCGGGTCCGAGCGGTGTGTCCGGTGTGGTCCGCCCAGTCTCGTCAGTCGTCGTCCGGGGCGGCTTCCTCGGGGACCTGCCCCTCGACGAGTGACTCGTCGGCGTACTCCTCGCGCAGGTCCTTCTTCGAGAACTTCCCGGTCGCGGTCTTTGGCACCTCGTCGATCTGGACCAGGTCGTCGGGCAGCCACCACTTGGGGTACTCCTCGCCGAGCATCTCCGTGACCTCCCCCTCGAGTTCGTCGGGGTCGACGCCCTCGGCCGGGACGACGAAGGCAACGGGCCGTTCCTGCCAGCGCTCGTGGGGGACGCCGACGACGGCGGCCTCGGTCACGTCGTCGTGGGCCATGATGGCGTTTTCCAGTTCGACACTGGAGATCCACTCCCCGCCGGACTTGATGACGTCTTTGGCCCGGTCGACGATCTTGATGTAGCCGTCCTCGTCGACGGTGACGACGTCGCCGGTCTTGAGCCACCGGCCGCCCTCGTCGTCCTCGAAGTCCTCCTCGTTGGCCTCGGGTCGCTTGAAGTACTCCGTGGTGACCCAGGGGCCGCGGATGTGGAGTTCGCCGAAGTCCTCGCCGTTCCAGGGCACCTCCTCGCCCTCGTCGTCGATGACTTTGAACTCCAGGCCGGGGACCATCAGCCCCTGCTTTGCGCGCTTGTCGATCTGTTCCTCGTAGGAGAGTTCGTCGGCGAGCCCGCTCTTGAGGTGTGAGACGCTCCCGATCGGGCTCATCTCGGTCATCCCCCAGGCGTGGTCGACGGTGACGCCGCGGTCGTCGAACCACTCGATCATCGCCTTCGGGGCGGCCGAGCCGCCGATGATCACCGACTCCAGCGAGGAGAGGTCGACGTCGTTGCCCGCCTGAATGTACTCCTGGAGGCCCAGCCAGACCGTCGGGACGCCGGCAGTGACGGTCACCTCCTCCGTCTCGATCAGGTGCGCGAGGTCCTCCGGCTCCGGCGAGGGACCGGGGTAGACGTGTTTCGCGCCCGCTGCGGTGGCCGTGAAGGGCATCCCCCAGGCGTTGACGTGGAACATCGGCACCACGGGCATGACGACGTCGTCGTCGCTGATGCCCAGCCCCTGGGAGCTCATCGTCGCCATCGTGTGGCTCCAGAGCATCTTCTGGGTGTACTCGACACCCTTGGGCTTGCCCGTCGTCCCCGAGGTGTAACACATCCCCGCGGGGGCCTCCTCGTCGACGGTCGGCCAGTCGTACGCTGTGTCCTGACCGGCGATGAAGGACTCGTAGTCGACGGCGTCAAGCCCGACGTCGGGGACCTCCGACCCCATCACGACGAACTGCTCGACGGTCTCGAACGCCTCCTCGTCGTAGGCCCCGGCCAGCTTCTCGGCCAGTGAGGGGTCGAGGAAGATGATCCGGTCGCCCGCGTTCTGGACGATGTACTGGATGTGCTCGTCGGGCAACAGCGGGTTGATCGTGTGGAGCTGCCGGCCCGTCGTCGGGATGGCGAAGTAGGTCTCGAAGTGGCGGTGGTGGTTCCAGCAGAACGTCCCCACCCGCTCGTCCTCGGGGACCCCCGTTCCGTCCATCGCGTGGGCGAGCTGTGCCGCCCGGTCGCTGTACTCGGCGTAGGTGTACCGTTCGACCCCCTCGTGGGTACGGGAGACGATCTCCGTGTCGGGGTACATTCGCTTCGCACGCCACAGGAACGGTCGCAGGGTCTGGTCTGTCCCACCGGGCATAGTGTGTACAATTCCCCCGTCGTACCTGATTGTTTTGGAACGACACAGATGCGTGTGTGTCTCTGGGCCGTGGTCGCCTCCAGCCGGGTCGGCCGTCGCGGCGTGTATCGAGAGCTTTACAACACGCAGGGCTGTACGGTCCGCTATGACTATCTTCAAGGAAAAAGTGAACGAGGAATTTCTCACTGTCGCGGAGACAAAAGAGATCCTTGAGGGGCTGGAGACCGAGCGGGCCGCCGACGAGGAGCGGGAGATGCGCTACGAACTCGCCCGGGCCGTCGAGCACGTCAACCGGTTTGCCCTCCTCGACCCAGAGGAAGCCCGCCAGTTCGTCGCGGACCTGCTCGACTTCGAGAAAGTCGACGAGGCGACCGCCCACAAGATCGTCGACCTCAAACCCCGCGACCGGGACGAACTCCGCGCGGTCTACGCCCAGGAGCGGTTCTCGCTGTCGGGCGAGGAACTCGACGATATCCTCAACGTCGTCAGGCAGTACGCCTGATCCGGTCGGCTGCAGGGGTTTAAGTAAACTGTTCCCCTACCTCTCACACATGACCGACGAGCGCGACGCCACCGGGGGGCACGAGGCGGTTGTCCTCGACCACCTGCCACACGGGCGTACCGAGGACGACCGGCCACAGTACCAGAAACAGCCGCTCGTCTACGCGCTCGACGTCGAGGATTTTCGGCTGTACGAGGTCGTCGTCGACGACCCCGAGTTCACCATCGGCGACCGGGTCGCCCTCGACGACAGACCCGGTGTCGAGCGGTTCCACAAGGTCGAGTACGAGGACCTCACGGGTGGCGCCCAGTCGGAACTGGACTACGCCGTCGAGGAACTCGTCGCCGCCGAGGAGGACCGGTTCGTCGACTTCTACAACGACGCCCAGCCGATCACCCTTCGGCTCCACCAGCTCAACCTCCTGCCCGGCATCGGGAAGAAGCTCCGCAACACCATCCTCGACGAGCGCAAGCGCCGTCCCTTCGATAGCTTCGGGGACCTCGAATCGCGGGTCAGCGGGCTCCACGGGCCCGACGAGGTGCTCGTCGAGCGTATTCTCGAGGAGGTCCACGAGGACGACCTCAAATACCGCACCTTCGCCCGCCACGAGGACGAGGGTGGCGAATGAATCAGGGGACGGGCGGCGGCGACACCGGCCGCTTTCGCGACCCCGACGCACTCCGGGCGCGGGCAGGCGTCCACGGCGACCCCCGCCAGGACCAGCACTTCCTGGTCGACGACCGGGTGCTCGACCGCCTGCCGGGGTACCTGGAGACCGACCCCGACCACGTCCTCGAGGTCGGGGCCGGGACGGGGGCGCTGACCGACCGGCTGCTCGCGCTCGGGCGCGTGACCGCCGTCGAGCGCGACCCCGACCTCGCGGGCTTCCTGCGCGCCGAGTTCGCCGACGAGGTCGCCGCGGGCCGGCTGACCGTCGTCGAGGGCGATGCCCTGGACGTCCAGCTGCCGGAGTTCGACGCCTCGGTTTCGAATCTCCCCTACGGCCCCTCCAGCGAACTCGCCTTCCGGCTGCTCCCGCTGGGCCGGCCGCTCGTCCTCACCTTCCAGCTCGAATTCGCCGAGCGAATGGCCGCCGGCCCCGGCGACGACGACTACGGCCGGCTCTCGGTAGCGGCCAACCACTACGCCGACGTCGAACTCGTCGAGACGGTCCCCCCGGAAGCGTTCGACCCGCAGCCGGCCGTCGAGAGCGCCGTCGTGCGGACGACGCCCCGCGACCCCGACTACGACGTTCCGAGCGACGACTTCTTTCTACAGTTTCTCAAGGGCGTGTTCACCCAGCGGCGCAAGACGATGCGCAACGCGGTCCGCAACACCGCCCACATCTCGGGGCTGGGCGACGCCGACGCCGTCGTCGCGGCCGCCGACGAAGACGTCATGAGCGCCCGAGCCGGCGACCTCGCCCCCGCCGACTTCGCGGCCCTGGCGACGCTGGCCTGGGAGGTCGGTGAGCCCTCGTGACCGGTCAGGAAGAGGACAGCGCGGCCGGAACTGACCGCCCGCAGCTGGCCGACAGCCGCGACCTCGACACCGTCTACCAGCCCGCAGAGGACTCCCGGTTGCTGGCGGAGGTGGCCGTCGACCGCCTCGACGGCGGCCTGGTCTGTGAGGTCGGCGTCGGGTCTGGCTACGTCGCCCGCCGGGTGGCCGAGGAGACCGGCGCCCGCGTCGTCGGAACCGACGTCACCGCGGCGGCCTGCCGGCAGGCCCGCGAGGCGGGGGTGGCCGTCGTCCGGGCGAACCTGGTCGGGCCCTTTCCCGACGATGCGTTCGACGCCGTCCTCTTCAACCCCCCCTACCTGCCGACGCCGCCGGAACTCGAGTGGGACGACCCGATGGAGCGGGCGCTGTCGGGCGGCGAGGACGGCCGTGCGGTCGTCGACCCTTTCATCGACTCCGTGGGTCGGGTGCTCGCCCCAGAGGGGGTGGCCTACCTGCTCGTCTCGACGCTGACCGGCCTGGAGGCGGTCCGCGAGCGGGCAACCGCCGCCGGGCTGCGGGTCGAGCGCGTCCGCTCGGAGTCGTACCCTTTCGAGGAACTCGTCGTACTGGGGCTTCGCTCGGGGATTCAGAAAGACTAAACGACCTGCTGGCGTATCCGGTCGCAATGACACGCGTGGTTGCGACCACTCCCGGGCTGTATCCACTGCCCGACTGGGCGAAAGCTGAGCTAGCGGACCTGAAGGGCCGTCAGAAGGAGGACCTCATCGACGGGTCCGAGGGTGATGCACTCGCCAATGCCTACGACCGGGCCCGCGAGGAAGCCGTCGAGCGCCAGCAGGCGGCCGGGCTCGACCGGGTCGTCGAGGGCCAGTTGCGGTGGGACGACATGCTCGCCCACCCATTGGCGGTCAACGACGCCGTCGAGACGCGGGGCATCGTCCGCTACTACGACAACAACAACTTCTACCGAGAGCCGGTCGTCACCGACGACCTGACCGCCACCGGCGACGTGGCCGCGGAACTCGGTGCAGTCGACGTTGCCAGCGAGGAACGCCAGGGGGTGCTCCCGGGCCCGTACTCGCTCGCCGACCTCGCCACCGACGAGCACTACGGCGACGAGGCGGATTTTCTGGGGGCTATCGCCGACTTCCTGGCCGAGGAGGTTCGGGAGTGCCCGCCGATGGAAACGCTCTTTCTGCTGGCACCCTCGCTGGTCACCGAGCCACCGGACGAGGCCGGCGAGCGGGTCAGCGAGGCCATCGACACCGTCGCGTCCGCAGCCGATGCGGAGGTCGTTCTCTACCCCTACTGGGGGGCACTGACAGAGAAGGTCCACGCGCACGTTCTCGACGCCGACATCGACGCGCTTGGCTACGACCTGGTCACCGAACCGGACGACAACCTCTACAACGTCCAGGAGTACGGCACCACCGACGACGTGGCGCTCGGACTCGTCGACGGCCAGAACACGCTGGTCGAGACCCCCGAGACGGTCCGCGAGCGGGTCGAGTGGTTCGAGGAGCGCACGCCAAACGAGGACTTCGGCCGGGTGTACGCTACCGCCAACACCGGGCTGTTCTACCTCCCGGTCAACAAGTTCGAAGCAAAGCTCGACGCCCTCGCCGAAGCGGCGGCTGCGGGCCCGGAGGTGACGGCATGAACAACCGCGAGCAGTTCCGGCCCGCCGACCACCCCAACGACCACTTCCTGCTGACGACCGTCGTCGGCAGCTACAAGAAACCCAAGTGGCTCGACCGTGCCCGCGAACTCCACGAGGACGACGAGGCGGACTTCACCGCCGACAACTGGGAGGAAGCCACAGACGACGCCGCCCGTCTCATCACCGAGGAACACGAGCGGGCCGGACTGGACGTCGTCACGGACGGCGAGATGCGGCGCAACGAGATG
>CAZOWU010000062.1:0-10621 GCA_964583735.1 uncultured Halobacteriales archaeon
TGATGGAGGAGATCCCCGCGAACCTCCACGCGTACGTGGAAACCCAGCCGAGTGGGAACGCGATCAACGCGACCCACGCGGAGGAAGTCGAGCGCAACTTCCGGAACTCGGACAATGTCGCCGTCGCGTACGTCTCCGGTCCGGAGGACGTGACAACGGCGATATACGAGATCCTCAGCACCGAGGAGGAGGCAGACCAATGAAGGACCGCCAGACCGACATCGAGATGCAACGCGAGGCCGAGCACCTGGAAGAGGCCGTCGACGAGGCCGCGAACCTGGCCGGGAAGCTCGGCCTGGACCAGTTCCCGGTGAACTACTGGGTCGTCGACTACGACGACATGAACGAACTCATCGCCTACGGCGGGTTCCAGCAGCGGTACCCCCACTGGCGGTGGGGGATGCAGTACGACCGCCAGCAAAAGCAGGGGCAGTTCCTCGGCGGGAAGGCCTTCGAGATCGTCAACAACGACAACCCGGCCCACGCCTTCCTGCAGGTGTCGAACTCCCTCTCGGACCAGAAGGCCGTCATCACCCACGTCGAGGCCCACAGCGATTTCTTCGCGAACAACCAGTGGTTCGGCCTCTTCGCGGACGACCCCGACGCCACCGCGATGCTCGCCCGCCACGCCGACACGATCGAGGAGTACATGCAGGACCCCGAGATCGAGCGCGCGGCGGTCGAGAAGTGGGTCGACCACATCCTCTGTCTGGAGGACAACATCGACCAGCACCGCCCCTACGAGCCGGTCGACACCCACCAGGAGGCCTCGGAGTTCGAACCCGAGGACATCGACGAC
This sequence comes from uncultured Halobacteriales archaeon, assembly GCA_964583735.1. Lineage (GTDB taxonomy): Archaea > Halobacteriota > Halobacteria > Halobacteriales > Haloarculaceae > Salinirussus. The sequence continues at coordinate 800 of CAZOWU010000062.1, forward strand.
GAGCTCGGAGAGCTGAGCATCTCCGAGGAGGTCCGCAAGCAGGTCTTCGACGACGAGTGGCTCGACACACAGGCCGACGACGAGGAGGTCGCCAACTTCCCTGCCGACCCCGAGCCAGACATCCTCGCGTTCCTCCGCAAGCACGGCCGTCAGTACGACGCCGAGGCCGGGAAGGCCGTCGAGATGGAGGAGTGGCAGCGGGAGATCCTCGAGGTACTCCGGGCGGAGGCGTACTACTTCGCCCCCCAGAAGATGACGAAGGTGATGAACGAGGGGTGGGCCAGTTACTGGGAATCGTTGATGATGGCCGACGAGAACTTCGCCGGCGCCGACGAGTTCGTCACCTACGCCGACCACATGGCCCGTGTGCTGGCCTCCCCGGGGCTGAACCCCTACAAACTGGGGCTCGAGCTGTGGCAGTACGTGGAGAACACCACCAACCGCCGTCACGTCGTCGAGCACCTCCTCCGCGTGGAGGGGGTCACCTGGCGGAACTTCCACGATACCGTCGACTTCGAGGAGATCCAGGGGCTGCTGGAGCCCGACGACCTCGTGGCCCGGGTGAGCGAGCAGGACCTCTCGGCGGTCGACCCCGAGGACCCCCGGGTCGACGCCGAGGCGCTCGGGGCAGCACAGGCGGGCGAACTGGAGCTTGAGAGCTACCCCTGGAAGGTGCTGACCTACGAGGGGCTCGCGGAGCGACACTACTCGCTGACGAAGGCACAGAACCGCGGCTTCCTCTCGCGGGTCGGTCAGGAGGAGCTCGAGCGGGTCTCCCGGTACATGTTCGAGCGCGACCGGTACGACAGCGTCGCGGAGGCGCTGGCCGACATCGAGTACACGGTCGGCTGGGACCGGATGCGCGAGGTCCGGGAGAGCCACAACGACGTGACCTTCATCGACGAGTTCCTCTCCCAGGAGTTCGTCGAGGAGCACGACTACTTCACCTACGAGTACATGCACTCCTCGGACGACTACCGTGCGACCTCGACGGACGCTGCGGACGTCAAAAAGAAGCTGATGCTCCAGTTCACCAACTTCGGGAAGCCGACGGTCGTGGTCACCGACGGCAACTACGACAACCGCAACGAGCTGTTGCTGGAACACCAGTACAACGGCGTCGCACTGGACATCGAGCAGGCCCAGGACACCATCGAGCGGGTGTTCGAGCTCTGGGGCCGGCCTGTCAACCTGCGAACGGTCGTCAAACGCTACGACGAACACGACGTCGAAGTCGCCCGCCGGCGCGACAGCGAGCCGACTCCCGAGGAGGAGGGGCTCGAGATTCGCTACGACGGGATGGAGTTCTCGGAGAAAGAGCTCGACCGCGACGCCGTCGAACACCTCGCCGCCACCGACATCGACTACGACACCAAGCCCGACGAGTGGCTGGCCTGAGGGCGTAGCGCACTTGTCCCGTCCGCCCCCCGGTCGGATATGCACGAGTTCTCTGTCAACACCGACGACCGGCTGCGTGTAATCGACGTGACCGACCGCGTCGCCGCGGCCGTTCCCACCGACGCGGACGGGGTCGCGACTGTCCACGTCGACCACACCACGGCCGCGGTCACGGTCAACGAGGCCGAGCCGCGACTGCTCGGCGACTTCGAGAGCGCACTCTCGGACCTGGTCCCCGACGAGGGCTGGGACCACGACGCGCTCGATGGCAACGCCGATGCGCACGTCCGGGCGATGCTCGTCGGCCCGAGCGTGACAGTCCCAGTCACCGACGGTCAGCCGGACCTGGGGACCTGGCAGTCCGTCCTGCTCGTAGAGTGCGACGGGCCGCGCACACGTACCGTCCGGGTGTTGGCGGACTGACTGGCGTCCGGTCAGGCCGGGCGGTACTCATACTGCCGGCTGTCCCTTCGTGAAGAGACTTGCCACCCGGGGATGGCGAGATTCTTCACAGACGTACAGCCGGCAGTATCAGTCTGCAGTCACTTCCTCGGCGTAGAGGGTTTCGACCTTCGCCTCGTAGGCGTCGGTGATCCGACGGCGTTTTTTCTTCATCGACGGGGTGAGCAGCCCGTTCTCGGCGGTCCACTCCTCGGTGACGAGTTCGAAGCGCTCGACGGACTCGTGAGAGGAGAGGTCCGCGTTGACCTCGTCGAGAGCCTCCCGGACCCACTCGCGGGCGCGGTCGTCCTCGCAGACGGCCTGGTCGTCGTCCGGAAGCGAGATAGCCTGCTCGGCGGCCCACTCCCGGAGTCGCTCGAGGGTGGGGACGACCAGCGCGGCCACGTACTTCCGGCCGTCGCCGACGAGCATGATCTGGGTGATGCGCTCGCTGGTGGCAAAGCGGTCCTCGATGGGGCCAGGGGCGACGTTCTTTCCCGTCGAGAGTACGAGCAGTTGCTTGAGCCGCTCCCGGAAGGTCAGGTAGCCGTCGGGGGACTCCGCGACGATGTCACCGGTCCGGAACCAGCCGTCGTCGAAGGCCTCCTCGGTGGCGACAGGCTTCTCCCAGTAGCCCTCGGTGACGTTGTCACCCCGCACCAGAAGCTCCCCGACCCGACCCGCGGCGTCGAACTCCTCCTGGGGGACGACCGACTCGTCGATGCGCGTCTCGACGCCGACGACCGGGGGACCGAGCGTTCCCGGGCGGATGTCCTCGAGCGGGTTCGTCGAGACGACCGGCGAGGTTTCGGTGAGCCCGTACCCCTCGACGACGGTGACCCCCATCCCGAGAAACAGGCGGATGAGGTCGGGACTGAGGCTCCCGCCTCCGGAGACGAGGAACTCGATATTGTCGCCGAGCCGTTCGCGGACGGTGCTGTAGACCAGCCGGTCCGCGACACCGTGTTTGACCCGCAACAGCGGGCCGGGGGAATCAGCGTCGGCGTACCGGCGGGCAACGCCGGCCGCCCACTCGAAGATACGCGCTCTCGCGTCGGACTCGCTCGCCTGCTCGCGGATCCCCTCGTAGATCCGCTCGTAGACCCGGGGGACGCTACCCGCCGTCGTCGGCTCCAGTTTCGGGAAATCCTCCGTGAGCGTGTCGGGGTTCTCGGCGTAGCCCACGCTGGCGCCGACCGAGAAGAGCGCAAAGTGCCCGGAGAGGCGTTCGAAGACGTGTGCGAGCGGGAGAAAGGAGATTGCCCGGGTCTGCTCGTCGAGCGTGGGCACCCCGGGGTCCTTGTCCGGCCGCGGACAGAACCGGCGGTGGACCTGGCGCACGTTCGTCCGGAAGTTGTGGTGGGAGAGCCTCACCCCCTTCGGGTCGCCGGTCGTCCCGGAGGTGTAGACGAGACTCGCGAGGGCCTCGGGGTCGCGCTCCTCGAGCCACTCCCGGTAGGCGTCAGCGTCGTAGGCCGCCGCACCGAGCTCGTGAACCGCCCCGAGGGTGTGTACATCCTCACGGTCGTAGTCGCGGTCGGGCTCGTCGACGAGCACGATGTGGTCGAGGTCCAGGTCGTCCTCGACAGCCAGCAGCGTCTCGAGCAGCCCCTCGTTCTCGACGACGACCGCCCGTGCCTCCGGGTCATCGAGAAGGTAGCGCAGCTGGACTGGGGAGGATTCGGTGTAGACTGTGGTGACGACACAGCCGGCCGCAAGTGCCGCGAAGTCGACCTGCGCCCACTCCATGCGCGTGTTGGCGTAGATAGCCAGGCGGTCGTCGGCAGCGAGGCCGAGTTCGCGGAAGCCGGCCGCGAGTTTCCTGACCACGTCCCGCATCTCGCCGTAGGTGAGTGCGGTGAACTCCCCCGGCTCGGCCGCGGGAACGACTCCCTCCGCCACGAGCGAGCGGTCGTAGACGCCGCCCTTGTAGTGCTGTGCCGGGCGGTCGAGGTGGCGTGCCGCGCTGTCCTCGAACAGCTCGGCGACCGTGCACCTGTCGGGAAGCCTCTCGCGATACTCCCGTTCGGCCCGTAGCCACGCCGGCTCTGCTCGTCCCATGGTGCCACAGGACGTGACCAGGCTATAAAAGCGACCGGCAGTCGGTCGGTCGAACCCCCGCCGGGCGACATTTTTCGCGCGTTCGTCGCGGCCCGGGTGTAGGCCGGACGGAGCGGTGGCACTCGACTTCCTCGGTCGTACCTGGGGTGCTCCCACGCCCAGGTATCACCCCGCACGACCGAAAGCGCATTTACAACACGGGCGTGTACACTGACCATGACCGGAAACACCGCAGAGGGGTGGTTCGAGGACGTTTCCCCAGGGGACCTGGAGGGGGCCAGGGCCGCCATCGAGAAGGGGAGTGCCGACGAGCCGGCGGACTGGCCCGGCCTGGGGGTCGACGCCGGCTTCGCGGACGACGAGGAGCACTACTACAGCATGCTTCGCGAGGCGACGGTCCACGCGGCGCGGGAGGTGAGCCGGGAGCGGGAGCGGGCGGACGACCAGCAACTCACGCACAGCCTCCGTGCGATGGACGACGCCCGCCGGACCGCGAACGAACTCGCCGAGCGCGTCGCGGAGTGGGCGGGAAGTCTCGGCTGGCCGGAGGACGCCGCAGCTGTGGCCGACCGGGACCCCGATATCCCCGCAGAACAGCGCCTCGTCGCACTGGCTGACCGAGTCCAGGGGCTCGAAGCGGAGGCAGCAACGCTCCGGGGACACGTCGAGCGGACTGCACCGTCGGTGGCGCCAAACCTGTCGGCACTCGCGGAGCCTGTCCTCGCCGCCCGTCTCATCTCGCTTGCAGGCGGCCTGGAGGCGCTGGCGAAAAAACCCAGCGGCACGCTCCAGGTGCTCGGAGCGGAGGATGCGCTGTTTGCACACCTGCAGGGTGGGGCTCCATCGCCAAAACACGGCGTCATCTACACCCACGAGTTCGTCCGCGGAATCGACCCTGAAGAACGCGGGTCCGCAGCCAGGGCACTGGCCGGCAAACTGACCATCGCCGCCCGGGTCGACCACTACAGTGGGGACCGCCGGCCGGCCCTCGACCGGGAACTCGAGGAACGCATCGACCGCATTCGCACGCGAGGAGACGCATGAGCCTGCCGGAGGGGGTCCAGTACCGGACGATCGACGGCGAGCGAACGCTGGCCACGCGTGGCCCGCAGGTCTCCGACGAGCCGACAGACGGGGAGTGGCGGGCCTGGGAGCCCGGCCGGTCGAAGCTCGGTGCGATGCTCGATGCGGGCATGGAAACCGGGTTAGCGGGCGGTGAGACCGTCCTCTACCTTGGCGCGGCGGCTGGGACAACGGCGAGTCACGTCGCCGACTTCGCCGGGCCCACCTACGCCGTCGAGTTCGCCCCTCGGCCGGTCCGGGACCTCGTGGCCGTCGCCCGGGACCGGAACCGCCTCTTCCCGCTGTTGAAAGACGCACGCCGCCCCGAGACGTACGCGCACGTGGTGGAGCCAGTCGATGTCATCGTCCAGGACGTCGCGACGCGAGGGCAGGCCGCGGTCGCGCTCGGGAACCGGCAGTTCCTGCGGGACGACGGCTTCCTGCTCCTCGCGGTGAAGGCCCGCAGTGAGGACGTCACTCGCGACCCGGGGGACGTCTTCGAGGCTGTCACCGCGGAGCTCACAGCGGGGTACGAACTGCTGGAACGACAGCGGCTCGACCCGCGCCACGAGGACCACCTGGCTGTGGTGGCTCGACCCAGGTAGATTTCAACCGTCGGATTTATTAATTAGATGCGTCTAAAAAAGGACGAATGACTGACGGCATCAGGGTGGTCTGACGTGGCAAGCTTTGGGGAGGTGTTCGTGGTGGCAGCCACTGCACAGTTAGCGGTGCTCCCCGGTGAGAAAGTCCAGCTCATCATCTCCGGGCTGTCGACACGGTACAACCCCTTCGTCGTGGTTGCGGCTGCAGGCAGCGCATTCGCCGGGTGGACCGCCCTGGAGATCGGGTTCGGGCAGGCCCTCCAGGGTGCGCTACCGCCGCTCGCTCTGGACATCATCGCCGCAGGCTTCTTTCTGCTCTTTGGCCTGCTGTTGCTCCGGTCAGCGCCAGCACCTGATTCGGACTCACGGGCGACCGAGACCGACGGCGGGTTCGACTCCATAGAGCGGGAGGTATCCGTGCTCGGGTTCGACCTCCCGGAGCGGGTGGCGACGTTTCTCGGGATTTTCTCGATGATGGCCGTCGGCGAATTCGGCGACAAAACCCAGCTGATCACCATTACCCTCGCGACCCAGTACACCGCGGGAGCGGCCATCTGGGCCGGCGAAATGGCGGCGATTGTCCCCGTAAGTATGGCCAACGCACTGTTTTTCTACAGGTTCTCACACCGCTTCGACCTGCGCAAAGCACATTTCATCGGGGCAGCCATCTTCCTGTTTTTTGCCGCCGACACCGTCCTCAGCATCACGACGGGCTACTCTGTGTGGGAGGAGGTTGTCGGTGCGATTTCCTCCCTGTTGTTCGCACTCGTCTGAACGGACGCAGACCCCGGAGGTTTTTGTTCCATGACCGGACCACCACCGGCGTGACCTGACGAGCGAGGGTGGCGTGTCCAGCGGGTGTGCGACACTGCACGTCGCCGCCGCCGGGTGTCGCCTGTTCGCCCCATTTTTACTCCGTGAGTGGGTACACGAGCGTGTGGACGAGTCCGAGACCGAGCACCTGCCGGACGCGGACCGTGAGAGGGTCCGTGGGGCGCTGCTGTCGTGGTACCGCAAGGACCACCGGTCCCTTCCCTGGCGGGAGACCACTGACCCCTACGAGGTGCTCGTCTCCGAGGTTATGAGCCAGCAGACGCAACTCTCGCGAGTGGTCGAGGCCTGGAGGGAATTCATCGACCGGTGGCCGACCGTCACAGACCTGGCCGACGCCAATCGGGCAGAGGTCGTCGGATTCTGGACCGACCACAGCCTCGGCTACAACAACCGGGCGAAGTACCTCCACGAGGCTGCCAGCCAGGTGGTGGAGGAGTTCGACGGTCAGTTTCCGAGCGAGCCCGAGCCGCTCCAGCAGCTGATGGGCGTCGGCCCGTACACCGCCAACGCGGTGGCCTCCTTCGCGTTCAACAACGGGGACGCGGTCGTGGACACGAACGTCAAGCGCGTGTTCTACCGCGCGTTCGGGGTGCCCGACAACGATACCGCGTTCGAGTCGGCAGCCAGCCGGCTCATGCCCGCTGGAGAATCGCGGGACTGGAACAACGCGGTCATGGAGCTCGGCGGTGTGGCGTGTGGACAGACGCCACGGTGTGACGAGGCAGGCTGTCCGTGGCGCGAGTGGTGCCAGGCGTACGCCTCAGGCGATTTCACCGCCCCGGACGTGCCTGAACAGCCAGCCTTCGAGGGGTCACGCCGACAGATGCGCGGACGCGTTGTCGGAGCGCTCCGGGAGCACGGCGAACTCCAACTCGACGACCTCGGTCCGCGGGTCCGCGTCGATTACGTTCCGGACGGAACCTATGGCCGTGAGTGGCTCCAAGAGCTCCTCGAGGACCTCGCCGACGACGGGCTCGTCAGTCTCGAGGAGCGCGAGGACAGGACGGTCGCCCGACTCCAGCGGTAGCCGTCTCCACTTCAGTGACAGCAGCTGGACTGTTGTCAGCCCTGCACGCTACCCGGTCCCGGAGGCCGTCGCGTTCCCGACCCAGGAGGGGCGCTCGACGCTGGTCGCGCCGACGTCGGTATACTCGAGAGCAACAGTCGTATGGAGCCGCTGGCCCTCTCGTTCGACTTCGTAGGCCACTCTGTACGACCTGACGACGTTCTGCTCGGAAACCGTGGCCGTCAGCGTGACGTTGTTGAGCGGCGGAACAGACGTCGGTTCGACGGTTTCGATAGTGACGAACTCACTGCCGTCGACGACGTCGGTGCTAGCGACTCTGGTCGAGACGAGGCCGAACACGCGCGCTACGGCGCCGCCGTTGGCGAGGACCGACCGGTAGTCGGCGGCGCCGTATCCGGGTTCGCTGGTCACCGTCGCCTCGCGTGTTCCGTTCTCGATGACAACCCTGTATCGTTGGTCCCGGTTCTGGAACCGCCGGGTGGTCCGAAGAGTCGCGCCGTCGAGGCCGCGGTCGAACTGACTGAGGGTCACAGCCGCCCGGTCGCCGTCCGGGCCGAACTTTCCCAGGGTGACGTACCGGGACGCAATCGTCCCGTTCGGGAACCGCTGGACCACCGACTGGTTCACCGTGTACGACGTGTTCTGCAGCGTCCGGGTGTGAACCCTGGCGACGTACTGTCCGTCGATGCCCGTGGTCGTCGCACTCTCCGACGGAACACCGCGAGCGACGTCGCCGGGTGACTCAGGCGGGTCTGGAACCGGCGCCGGCGTAACGGTCGTTCCGGTGTCAGGCGATACCGCGTTACAGCCGGCCAGGCCGACAGCGAACACGAGTGCGAGCAGCCAGGCCAGCCTGGCCGCGCGTGCCATGGTCAGTTGCTCTCGGCAGCCCCTACCGAGAGGTACTGTTCGAGCAAGTCCTCGCGCTGGCGGAGTTCCTCGATCGAGCCGTCCCAGGCGTTCTCGCCGCTCTCGATGATGTAGGCCCGCTCGGAGAGGTCCAGCGCGAATTCCACGTTCTGCTCGGTGATCAGGACAGTGACGTCGCGTTCGACCACTTCCTCGAGGATCTCCGAGAGGTCCTCGACGATGACGGGAGCGAGCCCTTCTGTGGGCTCGTCGAGCAACAGCAGCTCGGGGTCCTGGACGAGCGCCCGGGCCACTGACAGCATCTGCTGTTCCCCGCCACTGAGGTTCTGTCCCCTGCTCTCCCGGAGGTCGTCCAGGATCGGGAAGATGTCGTACATCTCTTCGAGCGGGCGGGGGTCGGAACTGCCGGTCGAGTCACGTGCGACCTGGAGGTTCTCCTGGACTGTCAGTGTCGGGAAGATCCGCCGCTCCTCGGGGACGAGCTTGATCCCCCTGTTGCTGATCTTGTCAACCGAGAGTCGGGAGATGTCGCGCTCGCGGAACTGGATGTAACCCTCCCGGCGCGGGATAACGCCGGTGATCGTCCGCAGTGTCGACGTCTTGCCTGCACCGTTGCGGCCAAGCAACGCGACAACTTCGTTCGTTTCGATGGACAGCGAGAGGTCGAACAGGACGTGGCTGTTCCCGTAGTAACCGTCGACGTCCTCGAGTTCGAGGAGAGTCATTCGCCCGCGTCACCCCCCAAGTACGCCTCCTGGACACGTTCGTTGGCCATTACGTCGTCCGGGGTACCGCTGGCGATGAGTTCACCGTTGTCCAGCACGAGGATCCGGTCCGAGATGCCCAGCACCACGTCCATGTCGTGCTCGGTGAGGACGAACGTCGTGTCGGTCTCTTCGTCGAGGCCCCGGATGAGGTCGACCATGTTATCGGTTTCGGAGGCGTTCATTCCCGCGGTCGGCTCGTCGAGCAGGACGACCGAGGGGTCGGTGCCAAGCGCCAGCCCAATCTCGACTTTCCGCTTGTCGCCGTGCGAGAGGTTTTCACAGACCGTGTCTTCGACGCTCCCGAGGTCGACCAGGTCGATGACCTCCCGGGCTTCGTCGGAGAGTTTGGCGTCCTCGCGTGCGACAGCTCGCAGGTCGCGGGTCCGGCCGTTCCTGCTGATCCGGGCGACCCGGATGTTCTCCGAGACAGTCAGCCCCTCGAAGACGTTGTTGATCTGGAAGGCCCGCGAGAGACCGAGTTTGTTGATCTCGAACGGTTCGCGACCGGAGATAGTGATCATCTCGTCTTCGCCCCTGGGAAGCAGCTTTGCGGTCCCGGCGGTCGGTTTCAGGCGCCCGCTGAGGAGATTGTAGAACGTGGTCTTCCCCGCCCCGTTGGGGCCGATGATGCTGGTGACCTCGTCGCTGTCGATCTCGACGGAGACGTCGTCGACGGCGACGAGCCGGCCGAACCGTCGTTCGAGGCCCTCGGTCTCGAGAACCGTGGTCATGTCTCGGCAACACCTCCAACGAGCCC
>CAZOWU010000063.1:0-10562 GCA_964583735.1 uncultured Halobacteriales archaeon
CACGCCACCACGCCACCGCGCCACCACGCCACCACGCCACCACGCCACCGCGCCACCACGCCACCACGCCACCGCGCCCCCACGGCCCGGCGCGCGGTTTATCCCGCGCCGGACGGGGAAGGGCAGGCTGACCACGAGCATCCGCCGAACGAAGTGAGCGCGGTTCACGCGAGCGGCGAGCCGCTTGCGCTCTTTTTGCCACCGGAAGACCGCTTCACTCGTCTTCCGACCCTGCCCTCGCTACGCTTGGAAAGACCACGTTTTTTGACCGAGTGGTGCGCGAGCGCAGCGAGCGCACCCGAGGCGAAAAACGGTGGTCTAGAAGAACTGGAAGAGGTCGTCCCGACCGGCATCGTGGAGGTGCTCGCGGGCCGCCTCGGTGAGGGCGTCTATCGACCCGCGTTTGGCGCTGATGGGGGCGATAGTGTCCTGCCACTGCTGCCAGGGCGGGACGAGTCCGAACCGGTCGGCCACCTCGTTCAATCGTGCGTCCCGGTCGTCGACCTTGTCCATCTTGTTGACCGCGATGACCGGCGGGACGCCCACGTCCCGCAAGAACTGAAACATCTCGAGGGCGTACGGGACCTCGTCGGGGCCGGAGTGGCGGTCGATGATGTCGATAACGGCTTTCCCGTCGACGACGAGCACCCCGACGAGGATCTGGTCGGCGTACTCCTCGATGTACCGGACGATGTCGGTCTTGATCCGCTCACGGACTTCCTCGGGGACGCCGTTCATGAAGCCAAAGCCCGGCAGGTCACTGATGAGAAAGCCCTCGCTGGCCCAGTCGTAGTGGTTCGGCTCGCGGGTGACGCCGGGGCGCTGGCCGGTCGCAAAATCGTGCCCCGTGAGTTCGCGCATCAGGGTCGACTTGCCGACGTTCGACCGGCCTACGAGAACCACTTCGCTCTCCCGGTCGGGCCGCGTCTCGAACATACCCCTGGTACTCGCCTGGCGTGGATAAGCCCACCACTTCGCGTCCGAGAGAGTAACCCACAAACGCTTTCGCAGGCCCCGCCGTCGGAGGAAACGTGCGACTCGTCCAGGTCACCATCCCTTCCGGCCAACGCGAGACGATCCTCGGCGCACTGGATCAAGAGGACGTCGACTACGTGGTCACCGACGAGACAAGCAGCCGGGAGTACGCCGCCATCGCGTACGTCCCCTTACCGACGAACGCCGTCGAGCCAGTGCTCGACGCACTTCGGGAAGCCGGACTCGGCGAGGACGCCTACACCGCTGTCCTCGAGGCCAACACGGTCGTCTCCCGGCGCTTCGAGGAACTCGAAGAACGGTACGACGAGGAGGAAGACGAGGACCGGATCGCCCGCGAGGAGCTGACCACCGCCGCATCGAGCATGGCGCCCTCGGCGCGCACGTACGGCGTGATGACCGTGGTGAGTGCCCTCATCGCGACCGCGGGCCTGTTGCTCGACTCTCCGGCGGTCGTGGTCGGGTCGATGGTCATCGCGCCGCTCGTCGGCCCCGCGATGGCCGCGAGCGTTGGGACCGTTGTCAACGACCGCGAGCTGTTCTCGCGCGGGGTGCGCTACCAGCTCGGCGGACTCGCACTCGCGGTGGTGACGGCCGCGCTGTTCGCGCTCGTCGTCCGGTACGCCCACCTGATCCCGCCGCTCGAGGACGTCACCACGGTGGGACAGATCCGGGAGCGGCTCGCCCCCGACTTTCTCTCGCTGGCCGTCGCTCTCGGCGCGGGCGTCGCCGGCGCACTCAGCCTCACCTCCGGGGTCTCCACGGCGCTGGTGGGCGTGATGATCGCTGTCGCGCTCATCCCGCCAGCCGCGACCGTCGGGATCGGAGCCGCCTGGGGCGCGCCGCTGGTGTCGCTTGGCTCTGGCGTGCTGCTTGCAGTGAACGTCCTCTCGATCAACCTGGCGGCGCTGTCGGTGCTGTGGTACACCGGCTACCGGCCGGAGCGGTGGTTCCGGCAGGATGCCGCCCGGAGCGCGACGCTCAAGCGCATCGGGGTGCTGGTGGTCTCTATTCTTATCCTCTCGGCGTTTCTCGGTGGTGTCACCCTCGACTCGTTCAACCGCTCGACTACCGAGGAACGCATCCGCGGGACGGCGGCGTCGGCCGTCGAGGAGGCTAAAGACAGTGTCGGACTCGACCTGCGGGTGCTCGACGTGCAGGTGGACTACACCAACACCGCGCTGTTCCGGAAGCCGAACAGGGCGGTAGTGACGGTCGGCGTCCCGCCAGGGGAGACTGTCTCCGGGATGGCCGACCGGCTCGACACCCGCCTCGACGAGGCGGCCGGCCACGACATCGAGACGGAGGTCCGCTACGTCGGGACGGAGAACCGATAACCGGAATACTCCTGGAGCGGAGGCGAACACCGGCACGAACGGTGGCAGGGCAGCTGTGCCGGAGTTTCGCTGACCGCCCTGCCGGACTCGTCAGCGCATACGTCCGGTGGCCGCGCCATCATACAAGAGACTCAGCCACAGGGCCGAGGCCGAGGACGGGGTCGTACTCAGCTCTCGCTCTCGAAGGGCAGGCCGGGCTCGTAGCCGACAGCCTCGATGGCCGCGTCGAGCATTTCGCTGACTCCGTCACCTTCCGTGACGCTCACGTGGTGGTCGACCCGCGCGTCGTCGAGGTCCGCATCGAGTTTGTCGCGCATGGTCGCCACCGTCAGCACGGGGACATGAAAGCGGGTGCCGATATCCGCCTGGAGGTCCCACTGGACGGAAAGCGGGTAGCCACACTCCCCCGTCGGGTCGAGAAAGACCAGCACGGCGTCGGCAGCGTGGGTCACCGCGCTGACGGCCTGTGACTCGATAGCGTTGCGGTCGTCGGCCGGCCGGTCGAGCAGTCCCGGCGTGTCGACCAGCTGGTAGCGGATGCGGTCGCGTTCGAGGTGGCCAACGTGGATCTGCGTGGTCGTGAAGGGGTAGGAGTCGGTCTCGTTGTCGGCGCGAGTGACCCGGTTCACGAAGGAAGACTTGCCGACGTTGGGGTAGCCGGCGACGACGATGGTCGGCGCGCTGGGGTCGATCTCGGGGAGTTCGCGAAGCTCTTGGCGGGCCGCCGCGAGGGCGGCGAGGTCGTCGTCGACCTCCTCGACGACGTCTGCCATCCGCGCGAAGGCCTGCTTGCGAAGCTTTCGGGCGGTCTCGGGGTCCGCGAACCGCCCCTCGTACTCCCGGCGGATTTCGCCGGCCTTCTGCCCCGCCCAGCCGACCTCGTTGAGATGCTGGCGAAGGGCATCGACGCCGGCGACAGCATCTGCGAGGTCGCGGTAGAAGGGGTCGAGCGCCCCGATGTCGGGCCAGGCAGTCACGACATGTTCGAGGTTGTCGGAGAGGATGTTCGCGGCCGTCAGCAGCATCGACTGTTGGGCCTCGATCCCCAATTTCGCGCGCCCCGCCCTGGCTGCCCGCGAGAAGGCCTGGTCCAGCAGCTCGTCGGCGGTCGGTGTCGTCGGCAACCCCTCGAACGGCTGGCTCATCGACAAGTCGTAAACGGTCACGGCCTAAAGACCGTTCGTTGTCGTCGCCCTGCCAGTTGCTGGCCAGTGTCGCTGGACTGATATTCACTGCGCCCGTACCCCAGATATGACCGACTGGCGCGCGGTGCTGTACGGCTTTATCACGGGCGTCGTCGTGGGACTCGTCGCGTTCACGCTGCCGGTGGTCGGCCACGTCGGCTCCGGGCTTGTCGCGGGCGTCGTCGCCGGCTTTCTGGCCGGGGGCGGGATCCTCAGCGGTGCCTGGCACGGGCTGCTCGCGGGGGCGCTCGGCGGGCTCGCCCTCGCCGTCCTGTTCACCGTTGCCGGCACGGCGCTGGGGCTTGCGGTCGGCGGCCCGGCCGGCGGCTTTCTCGGCGGCGCTGGCGTGTTTGTCCTCGCCGTTGCCATCGCCATCGTCGCCGCACTCGACAGCGCACTCGGTGGCGCTCTCGGCGGCCTGGTGGCCGGGTAACCGGCCTACCGCCGCTCCGCCAGCTCAGCGCGCAGGTCCGCGAGCGTCACGTCGTTCATCGACAGCACGACCAGCAGATGGTAGACGACGTCGGCAGCCTCGTGGGCGAGCTCGTCGCCCTCGTCGCCTTTCGCCGCGAGCAGCAATTCGGTGGCCTCTTCACCCAACTTCTCCAGGGCAGCGTCCTCGCCTTTCTCGTGGGTAAACAGCGACGCCGTGTACGAGTCCTCTGGCAGCTGTTTCTTGCGGTCCTCGATGACCGCGAACACCTCGTCGATGACGTCGCCGTGGTCGCCATCCTCCCGCCCGCCGTGGGTGTCGTCCATACGCCGCGGGAGGGGGCGACTCCCCTTCAGGCCGTCGCCTGTGCAGCGTTCAGACGGTCGCCCCTTCGAAGAACGCCAGGTCGTGGACCCGCGAGTCGCCAGTCAGTTCGGGGTGGAAGGCCGTCCCCAGTACCGGTCCCTGCCGGACTGCGACCGGGTGGCCGTCCCACTCGGCGAGTACCTCGACCTCGTGGCCGACCTCGCCGACCACCGGCGCCCGGATGAACACCGCCGGGAACGGGTCGTCGAACCCCTGGACGTCGAGCGGGGCCTCGAAGCTATCCCGCTGGCGGCCGAAAGCGTTGCGCTCGACGGTCACGTCCACCAGCCCGAGCTCGTCGACGCGCTCGTCCTGGGGGTCGGTGCAGGCCACGATCAGTCCCGCACAGGTCGCGAGTACCGGCTTGCCGGCCGCGACGTGGCTGCGGATCTCGGGGGCGATCTCCTCCCGCCGGAGCAGCCGCGAGATGGTCGTCGACTCCCCGCCGGGCATCAGCAGGGCGTCGCAGTCGGGCACCAGCCCGGATTCGCGGATCTTGAGGATCTCGCTGTCCTGCCCGTGTGCGGCTGCCGCTCGCTCGATGGCCCGGGCGTGCTCACTGACGTCACCCTGGACGGCCACCACCCCCGCTGTCAGCGTCATACCGTACGTAGGCCGCTGCTGGCGAAAAACCCCTCGAAAGCCCCCGTCGCTGGCGACTCCCGTGACTGGCTCCTTCGCGACGCTGGGGAGGCGGGCGTGGCAACTGTTAGGTGGCCCCCGACCCACCGACCGCCCATGCGCCGTCGTGACCCGGTCCAGCGGCAGACCGACGGGAACCGCGACCTGCAGGAGGTCGCCGAGTGGGAGCCGCGTTCGCTCGTTGACCGCCTGGTCTACCGGGTCTACACAGCCTCTGCCTCCGTGGCCCGGGCCGCCGTCATCGCCCTGGCCGCGCTCATCCTGCTCGCACAGGTCGCACTCGGGGGCTTCGGCGCGCTCGACGACCCCGTCGTGGGGGTACTGGTCGCCCTCTCGGTCGTCCCCGCGCTCCTGCTTGCGGGGTACATCCACTACGCCGACATCACGACCGACGAACCACTCCGGCTGCTCGTCGGGACGTTCGTGCTCGGCCTGCTGTTCGCGGGCTTCGCGGGCGTCCTCAACACCCTGCTCGGCGGGGTGCTCGTCGGCCTCATCGGTGAGGCCGTCTTCAACCTCGTCGGCTCCGTCGAGACGACGCGGTCGGTCCTCTTCGCGGTCTTCTTCCTGCTCGTCGTCGCCCCAATCGAGGAGGGGGTGAAGCTGCTCGCCGTCCGCCTCTCCGCCTACCGCACGCCCCAGTTCGACGCGGTCGTCGACGGCGCCGTCTACGGGGCTGCCGCCGGTCTGGGGTTTGCCACCATCGAGAACGCACTCTACATCACCGGTGTTGTTGGCCCGGCCGGGGGCAACGCGCTCGCCACCGGCGGGGCCGTCACCACGGTCCGGGCGCTCGCCGGCCCGGGCCACGTCATCTACTCCGCGCTCGCCGGCTACTACCTCGGACTCGCCCGGTTCAACCGGGAGTATGCGGGCGCGCTCGTCCTCAAGGGGCTGCTCATCGCCGTCGTCGCCCACGCGCTGTACAACGTCCTCGCCTCGGAGTTGCCAGCGGTGCTGACGGCGACGTTCGGGCTCTCCACGTTCGGCGCCTTCGTCGGCTTCGTCGTCGTCTACGACGGGCTCCTCGTCGCGGTGTTGCTCCGCAAGCTCTCGCGGTACCGGACCGCCTACCGCGCGACCCGCCCCCGGGATACGTACGCCAGCGAACTGACCGAGTTCGACCCGTGAAGCCGACCCTCTTTCGGGTCGGGCAGGCAGACCTGCGCACGGCTCGTTACGCCCGCCGTTCGCTCCCCGTGCCGCTCCGCGCCGTGGATACTCCGTTTCCTGTCACTGTTGCCGGCAGGCCTGCCCTTCCCCGGGGGCACGCGACGGGACGCACGCCCCGGCTCTCGGGGTTCTCCGCTCTACCGCACACCTTTTGGCCGGCCGTGGAGTACACAGCGGTATGCAGACGCTCACGCTGGGGCCGGCGGGAACCTACTCCCACCGCGCGGCCGGGGCCGTCGCCGACGACGCCGAGATAGACTTCACGGAGTCGGTAACGGCCATCGTCGAGGCAGTCGCCGACGGGGAGGACGACCGGGGCGTCGTCCCGGTCGAGAACAGCATCGAGGGGTCAGTGACGGAGTCACTCGATGCGTTTACCGAGTACGAGGTGGCGGTCGTCCGGGAGATCATCACGCCGATCCGCCACGCCCTGCTCGCACAGGGAGCGGGCTTCGAGACCGTCGCCAGCCACGCCCAGGCGCTCGCACAGTGTCGTTCGTACCTGGAGGAGCAGTACTCCGAGGCGGAACTCGAGGCGGTCGCCTCGACCGCTCGCGGGGTCGAGCGCGCCCGCGAGGACGAGAGTGTGGCAGCCATCGGCCACCCCGCGAACGCCGACGACGACCCGGCGCTCCGGACGCTCGCCGAGGACATCCAGGACCGGACCTCCAACGCTACCCGGTTTCTGGTGGTCGCGCCCGCGAGCGAACGCGGCGAGGCCGGCTCCAAGACGTCGGTCATCGTCTACCCCAGCGAGGACCGTCCCGGACTCCTGCTGGAGCTGCTCGAACCGTTCGCCGACCGCGACATCAACCTCACCCGCGTCGAGTCCCGCCCCAGTGGCGAGCGACTGGGCGACTACGTTTTCCACATCGACCTCGCCGCCGGCCTCTACGAGCAGCGCACCCAACAGGCCCTCGCCGCGATCGAGGAGATCGCTGCCGATGGCTGGGTCCGCCGGCTGGGTTCCTACGACTCCGAAACTGTGCTGTACTGACTGCCCGTGCACTACGTCTACGTGCTTCGGTGTGCCGACGACACCCTCTACACCGGCTACACCACCGACGTCGACCGCCGCGTGGCCGAACACGACGCTGGCGAGGGCGCGAAGTACACCCGCGGGCGCACGCCCGTCGAACTCGTTCACACCGAGGCCTTCGAGACCCGGTCGGCTGCCCTCTCCCGGGAGCACGAGGTCAAGGCGCTCTCCCGTGCCGAGAAGGAGCGGCTGGTCGAGGACGGGTGAGCCGCGCAACCGACGGCCCGACCGGGGACCGCGACGCCCACTGTTTCCGAGACATATCACGTGAGTTAGTATCTCGAGGGACCGGTCCGGACGGCGCTGTCCTCCGGCAAAAGGTTTGAGAAGGCGGAGTGGTAACGATGTGGCGAGACCGGAGCAGACACGTTGTCCACCATCATGACTGTCGTTTTGGCGATATTCAACTCCTCGCTGGGATACGAACTCCTGTTCGGCACTGCGGCGCTGGCCTGCCTCGCGGCGGCGACCCGTGCGTGGCAGGTCGACGACCTGGAGTTGCGCCGGAGTCTGCTGGCGCTGCTGCTCGCCAGCGGCGGGTGGTCGGCTTCCCACGTCGGGATGTTCCTTCTCCCGGAGCCATTCCGGGAACTCAGCTACCTCCTCGGGCTCATCCTCGGCTTCGGCACGGTCTGGGTGTGGCTCTACTTCGCCTCGGCGTACACCGGACGGGCTTACCACCGCGAGCCCAACTTCCGGTGGCTGGCCGGCGGCATCTACCTGGCCGTCGTGGTGGTGAAGGTGACGAACCCGCTGCATCACCTCTACTTCGAGACGGCCTTCGTGACCGACCCGTTCCCCCACCTCACGATCCAGCAGGGGGTGTTCCACTGGGCGGTCACCGGCTTCTCCTACGCGCTGGCTGCGGCGGGCATCTTCATGTTGCTCGACCTCTTCGTCTCTTCGGACTACGACACCTGGCCGCTCGCGGTGCTCGTAGGGCTGACGGGGCTGCCGGTCACGCTGGATATCGTCGGCTACGCCACCCCGCTTCTGGTTGACATCATCTACGCGCCCATCGGCGTCGGTGCGTTCGCCATCGGCGTGCTCTTTCTGTTCCGGGACCGGTTTCTCGCGGTCAAGGCCACTGGCGACGTCAGCGACCCGCTGGTCGTTCTCGGCGACGACGGCCGGATACGGGACTACAACGAGCCAGCCGGCGACCTGTTCCCGGACCTGGTAGCGGGCGACTCGCTCGACGAGGTTGTCCCCGGCGCGACCGACGCTGCTGGCGACGACCAGCTGCTCGAACTCGACGTCGGGGGCGAGCGCCGCTACCTCGTGGTCTCGAACAGCGTCTTCGAAGTCGGCCAGAACCGCGTCGGCGAGGTCGTCCTCTTCTCGGACGTGACCGACTCCGAACAGCGGCGCCGCGAACTCGCCCGCCATAACCGCCAGCTCGAGGACTTCGCCGGCGCGATGACCCACGAACTCCGCAACTCCCTGCAGGTCATCGACTGGAACGTCCAGGCCGCCGCCGAGACCGCCGACCTCGACTTCGGGCGACGTGACCCCCTCGAGACGGCCACCGGCGCCGCCGACCGGATGGGTGACCTCGTCGACGATTTCACCGTGCTCGCGCGCCACGGGCAGACCGTCGAGGACCTGGCCGCGGTCGACCTCCGAGAGACCGTCGTGGATGCCCGCGGGAATGCCGACACCGATATCTCGGTGACGGTCGCCGACGACGCCACGCTCAGGGCCGAATCCCGCCGGCTCCGGGCGTTGTTCGCCAGCGCCTTCGAGTTCGCCGACCGCAACGGTGCCACCGGTGTCACGGTCGAGGTGACCCGTGACGGCTTTGCGCTCGCCGATGACGGCAACCCCCCTATCGAGCCCGTCGAGAAGTACTTCGCGTACGACGAGGCCATCCCGGACGCCAAGGCGGGGATGAAACTCCCAAACGTCCGCTCGCTTGCGAACGTCCACGGCTGGGAGGTGGCCATCGACACCGGCTACCGGGACGGCGTGCGGGTGGCCGTCTCCGGTGTCCGATTGCTGTGACCCCGTGCACGTGGTGGCCCCCGGGTGACGCGAGCCCGCCCGCACAGCCGGCCCCGCGCTGGCTTTTTGCCCGCCGCTCGCCAACAGCGGGTATGGTGCTCGACCCGGGCGACCCCGCCCCAGACATCAGCGCGCCCACGCAGAACGGCGCGGTCGTCACTCCGGAGTTCGCGTCCCCAACCGTCGTCGCCTTCTACCCCGAGGACGGCTCTCCGGGGTGTACCACCGAACTCGAGCAGTTCGCCCGCGAGCGGGAGGTCTACGAGGGGGCCGGCGTGACCGTCTACGGCGTCTCCGTCGACGGCGTCGACTCCCACCGCGACTTTGCCGCAGAGACCGAGGTCGAGTTCGACCTGCTGGCCGACCCCGACGGCGACCTCGCGGACGCCTTCGACATCGAGCGGACGGCACCCGGCGACCGCACTCCGCGCACGACCGTCGTCCTCGCCGACGGGCAGGTCCACCGCGTCTACACCGGCGTGGGTCCGGACGGCCACGCCCGTGACCTGCTGCTGGACCTGCTGGAGGACGGGCTGGTCACGCTGGACTGATAGTGATTGTCGTCGTCTGTTCCCGGCGCTTGCCCGCATCGGGGTCGGCAATCGCCGGTCAATCGTCACAACAACCACCATGAGGCGGCCGGACCGGCTGCCGGTCGCCGTGACCGGCGACCCGGGTCAGGACTGGATGTCGATGGCCGGCCGGCCGGGCTCGGCGTCGCTCGCGAGTTCCTCGTCGTCCTCGGCCCCGTACACCGTCACCTCGGCGCCGAACTCCCGCTCGACCAGCCAGGCCGCCCGCTCGAGGGCTCCCTTCTCCCGGTCGGGGTCGAGGTGCTCGTCGACCCGGCCGCTCCCGGCCAGCGTCTTGGCGAAGTCGGCAGCGGCCTCGCCGTGCTCGCGGAGTTCTTCGTCGGCCATCACCGCCCCGACCACGTCGCCGTCGGCCTCCCGGGCGAGGTCGGCCGCGCGGTGTTTCCACGCCGGCGAGACGGCGATGTCGACCCGTTCGGGGTCGGCGATGTCGGCCACGTCGACGATGTCGCGGATGTCCTCGCGGGTGTTCTCGACCAGCCGGCGCTCGAGGTCGTAGTTGACTGTGGGCGACCCGGTTGGCCACGCCGCCTCGGCGACCAGCCCCTCGCCGTCCAGCAGTTCCCACAGCTCCTCGGCGACGTGGGGGGCGACGGGCGCGAGCAGCTTCGCCGTCGTCTCCAGCGCCTCGGTCACCGTGTCTTCGTCGGGCGTCGTCGTGTCGCGGTACTGGCGCACGAGCGAGACCAGCTCCCGGACCCCCTGCAGCGCGTGATTGAACCGGAACCGCTCGAACTCCTCGGTGGCAGTGGCGGCGGTCGCTGCGGTCTCCCGGGCGACGTACTCCGCGATGGAGTC
>CAZOWU010000064.1:0-10549 GCA_964583735.1 uncultured Halobacteriales archaeon
TCGCTAAGCCAGTAGCGACGCGACCCTGACCGTCCTTCCAAGCCCGCAACCGTCTCACCAAGCCCGTAGCGACGCGAGGTTCTTTCTCCGCGCTTGCCTCGGGACCATCGAAAGCTCGTCCCGGATTCCGGCCGCTCGTTCCGGTTTTGGACACTCGTGGTCGGGAGCTGGGACTCTGTAGACCCGGTACCAGCCGAAAACAGCGACGACCAAAACAGCGGCGAGCAAAACAGTGGCGAGGAAAGCAGCGACGACGTTGTCGGAGCCTCAGTCCGTCGTCAGTTGAGGCTCTCTTCGAGCACCAGCGAGTCGTCCTCGAGGTAGTGCTCGATGTGGTGGGCGTCGTCCTCGACCTGGACCAGGATCTCGCGGAGGATCTGGGCCGTCGCGTGGTCGCCGAGATTCTCCGCGAGCTCGACGTGGTCCCGCATCGTCTCGATGATGTCGCCGTAGACCTCCATGTCGGCCTCAAGGGAGTCACGGATCCCGTAGACGTCCTCGTCCTCGGGCTCGACGGTCGCGTGGCCCTGCATTGTCTCCAGGCCCGCGACAGGCGTCCCGCCCAGTGCCTGTGCGCGCTCTGCGAGTGCGTCGGCGGCTTCCTCGGCGTTCTCTGCGGCCTCACCCAGGAACAGGTGGAGGTCACGGAACTCCGCGCCCTCCACGTTCCAGTGGTGCTTCTTGAGCTGGTGGTACAGCACGTACGTGTCCGCAAGCTCCGTGTTCAGCGCGTCGACGATCTGCTCGGCCTTCTCCTCGTCGAGCCGCAGTGCATCGCTCTCGTGGACTGTTCCGAACTCCTGCTGGACGCGTTTCTGGGCGTTCATTGCATGCAAAGAGAGGGTCGCCAGCCACATAAAGACTCCTATTGTCAAAGAATCGTTTTTGGATTGAAAAAATGACTTTCTGAAATGCAAATTCGCCGTCGGAATCGGCGCGGGTCTACCGGTATGGGCCGTCAGGCCGGGTCTAGCTACCCGGGACAGATCAGGGCCGACTGATCACCATGGCGGCGGCGTCGAGGGCGTCGGTCGCTCGGGGTGTATCGGCCCCTTCGAGGTACCGGCAGGCCTGCCTGTGGTGGAGTTCCCGGAGTGCGTCGGCCTCCGGGCCTGTTAGGCCGAGCTGGTCGAGAAACTCCGCCCAGACGCGGTCGGGGAGCGCGAGGACGTAGACAGCCGTCGTCCGGAGGAGGAGTGGGTCACGGGGGAGCTGGTGGCGCCACTCGTACACGATGTTGTCGACACCGGGACGCTCCCGAATGCCGGCCTGGTGCTCGCGGGCGAGCGCAGCCAGACGGTCGGAGTCGACCTCCGCCTCGACCGCTCCGAAGAGGTCGTCGTCGAACGGAGCCAGTTTCTCGCGGGTCACGTCTGTAGGTGGTGGTCCGCGGATATATACGCCGCGACAGCAAAACGATTCCCGTCGGGGCCGAGGCCGGCTGTTTCTCACAGGGTCAGAAGCCGACAGCTTTGTGCTCGGGCGGGCGTACTGGCGGTCGTGGGCGCATTTGCACGCGGCGCGTGGCGCTACGGTGTTCCCGTCGCGGCGGCCGGCCTGGTCGCCGCGGTGGTCTGGCTACCCGCGGGTGTCGCCCTCTGGGCCGCTACGGGAGCGGTGCTCTGGTTCCACCGCGACCCCGAGCGGACCGTCCCCGCCGAAGGGGTCGTCGCACCGGCGGACGGCACCGTCTCCGTGCTGCGCGAGGAGGGCGACAGGCTCCGGCTGGGTATTTTCATGAACCTCCACCACGTCCACGTGAACCGGGCGCCGTACGGGGGAACCGTCGAGGCCGTCGAACACTCTTCGGGGGGGCACTGGCCGGCGTTCACGAAGTCCTCGGACCGCAACGAGCGGCTCCGGATCGACTTCGGCGACCACGACGTAATCCTGATCGCCGGTGCGGTCGCCCGGCGGACCCACCCCTACGTCACCGAGGGTGTCACGGTCGACCGCGGCGAGCGGATCGGTCACATCTCCTTCAGCAGCCGCGTCGACCTCCTCTTGCCGCCGGACGTCGACCGGTCTGACCTCGCAGTCTCGAAGGGTGACCCGGTGAGAGCCGGCGAGACGCGGCTCGTACGCCGCTGAGCGGGCGTAACAGCCTGTTTCCTCGGTGTGGGTCACGAACAGGCTTTTGACGCCGCGAACCCTATAGGAGAGTGGAGCCAGTTGGCTCCGTAGTGTCACACGTGGGGGCCTCCCCGGCCCTCTCGTTTCCCTTTGTGTGCGCCCGTCAGTCGCAACCACGTGCACTCG
The DNA here is from genome assembly GCA_964583735.1 of uncultured Halobacteriales archaeon. Taxonomy (GTDB): domain Archaea; phylum Halobacteriota; class Halobacteria; order Halobacteriales; family Haloarculaceae; genus Salinirussus. The sequence continues at coordinate 2,260 of CAZOWU010000064.1, forward strand.
GGCGGCCGTCAGCGGCCAGAGTTAGCCATCAGTGGCGTTGCTCGTCGCGGTGCCCGCCGCGGTGTCGGGACCCCCGTCGGCTGCTGTCCGAGCTTTGACCGATTCGGGGTCGAATTCGTTGGCCTCCCGGTTCGGTTCCAGCCCGGCCCGCTCGATTGTCTCGATGTCGTCGCCCGGCGACTGGCCGGAGGTTGTGAGATAGTCGCCGGTGAGGATCCCGTCGGCGCCGGCCTCGAAGGGGAGGTGTTGCTCGTCGACCGCGAGATTGGCCTCGCGCCCCCCGGTCAGCCGGACCCGTGCCTCCGGGTGCAGCAGCCGGTAGACCGCGATCGTCTCCAGGATCTCCTCGGTGGTGATGTCGGCGGAGTCACCGAACTCCTCGCCCAGTGGCGTCCCAGCCACGGGGTTGAGAATGTTGACCGGCAGCGAGGAGACCCCCACGTTCTGGAGGGCTACGGCGGCGTCGACGCGGTCGGTCGGTGACTCCCCCATTCCCAGGATCACGCCGGCACAGAGGTCCATTCCCGCCTCCTTCGCGACCTCGAGGGTGTGGACGCGGTCCGAGAAGGAGTGGGTCTCGACGACCTCCGGAAAGAACCGGGCGGAGGTCTCGATGTTGTGGTTGTAGTGGTTGATCCCCTCCTCTGCGAGGATCCGGGCCTCCTCCTCGGTGAGGATGCCAAGCGACGCGTCGACCTCGACGTCGGTCTCGTCGCGCACGAGGCGGATAGCCCGCAGGACTTCCTCCCACTCCCCGGGACGCTCCCGTTTCGAGACACCCTTCTCGGCGACCACGACGCCAAAGCGCTGTGCTCCGTCGCGTTCGGCCCGCTGTGCGGCCTCGAGGATCCGCTCGGGGTCGAGGAAGTCGTAGGTGTCGATGCCGGTATCGAAGTGGACCGACTGCGCACAGAACCCACAGTCCTCCGCGCAGTTCCCCGCCTTCGCGTTCACGATCGAGCAGGCGTCGACAGTGTTGTCGCCCAGTTCGGCCCGCACGTAGTCGGCGGCGGGTGCGAGGTCCTCGACTGGCTGTGCGATGAGTGCCAGTCCGTCCCGGCGGTCCAGTTGCTCGCCCGCGAGCACGCGCTCGACGGCGTCGTCGACGGTCTGATTTCCCGTCTCGTAAACCATGATTCCGGTGTCGGTTGACAAGCTGATAAAAGTGTGGGGCAGACCCCCCAGCGAGCGTGGAGGACGGTCCCGGCAGTGCTACCCAGGTACCTCTGCGCAGACGAAGTAGGCTGAGCTCCCGAGCGGGTCGTCGACGTGGCGGTCCCAGGCGACCTCCAAGCCGGCCTCGCGCAGTTGGGCAAGCGTCCGGTCCTGGCCCGGCGTCGAGAAGAACATCCGGCCGCCCATCCAGCCCGACCGGACCTGTTCGTAGGCCGACGTCCCGACGGTCAGCAGCGCGCGGCCACCGGGCCGGAGCACGCGGGCGAACTCCCGATAGACATCGGTGTGGCGGTCCCGGTCGACGTGGAAGACGGCGTGGTAGGCAGTGATCCCGTCCACGCTCCCGTCCGCGAGTGGGATGTCGACCATATCGCCCTGGACTAGCTCCGCTGTCGGCACGTTTCGGCTCGCAAGTTCGAGCCCGCGCCGCGAAAAGTCCAGCCCGACTGCCCGCGCATCTTCGAGCCGGGCGAGGGTTCGTTCCCCGTCCCCACATCCCACGTCGAGGACGGTCGGCTCCGGCGGTAACTCCTCGAGGAGGTCAGTCACGAGCTCGGCGTCTTCTCCGTCGGGGTCCCGGTTGCGAGCGTAGGCGTCGGCGACGTCTTCCCAGGCTCGACGGACGTGGTTCCGGTCCATATCTTCAGGTAGGGCTCGACGCACCTCAATCAGGGGGTAAAGGCGAACGGGATCGGGGTGAAACAGAGCAGTCCGAGCACGATCGTCAGGGCCGCGACTGCCTGTCGGGAACGGCCGACCGAGGACTCGTCGAGCGGTTTCGCGTTGCCGGCCCGGCTAAAGATCAGCGTCAGAAAGCCCCAGAGCACCCAGATCGAGGCACTGCGGCCGCCCTCGAAGGCGACGAGGTAACCAGCCAGCCCGAACAGGAGGAGGGGAACGACCTGCTGGACGCGACCCATCCGGTCGCCGACGAGCGCCCGCAGGACGTGAGCGCCGTCGAGCTGACCGACCGGGATGAGGTTCAGGAATGTGATGAAGGCGCCAACCCAGGCACCGACGACGACGGGGTTGACCATCTCTCCCGGCCCGTAGGAGAGTGGCTCGCCCAGCAGCGTTGCGATCCCCTGGATGAGCAGCGGGTAGCCGAGGTCGATCTGGGCGACGAGCGACCCATCAGGGGCCTGGATCGGCGGGAGCGTGACGCCGACAGCCGCGACAACGATGGTGGCGGCGATCCCCGCGAGCGGCCCGGCGACGCCGATATCGAACAGCGACCGCCGGCTGGGGATGTTGTCCTTCATTCGGATCACGGCCCCGAGCGTGCCGATAGCGTTGAACGGCAACGGGATGAAATACGGCAGCGTCGCCTGGACGTCGTGGTACCGGCTGAAGACGTAGTGGCCGAACTCGTGGATAGCGAGCACGCCTATCACCGAGAGGGCGAAAGGCCACGCGCCCAGCGCGGCAACGGGGTCGGACCCGATGTCGATCCCGTACCACCGGCTGCCAGCCAGCAGTGTCGCGGCCACCGTCGCGAGAAACAGGATGACGTTGGTCCACGGCACCCCGTCGATCGAGGTCGAGCGCTCGGTCGCTTCGAGAATGTACTCTCCGGTCTCGTAGGTCAACTGCACACGGTAGCCTCGCTCCCGGAACAGCGGGCCGAGCTGCTGGACGACGCTGTCCTTCTCGGCCAGTGGTTCCCCGTAGTACCGGACCCCGTCGTCAGTCTCCTCGACGTTGTAGACGTAGAAGGAGTCGGCGAGTGACTCGGGACTCGGGATGTCCGCCGACCCGGAGACGGAGGGCTGTTGCATCGTTTATTCGAAGGGCTTGGATACCCTTAGACCTGTTTCTCCCGCCCACTCCGGAGACACGAGCGCACGGAGCCTACTCCGCCCAGTAGAACCGCGGAGCAAGCAGCAGGTACGCGGTTGCGGCGACAAGCAGCGTCCGGGGGAACGCCCGCGACAGGGCAGCCGGGAACAGGACCGCACCCACCTGGACGACCCCCATCGCGAGCGCGTCGCGGTCGAGCAGCTTCGGGTAGGGAAGCGGCGCCAGCATCAACAGCGCCAGAATCGCCCCGGCGACCAGCGCGGCGGCCGCCGTGGTGGCGGGATCGAGTGAGCTCCCGGCCGCGAGGTAGCCGACGGCGAGCATCGAGGCGGCCAGCGTATTTTGGACGCCTGGTCTGGTGGTCTCTTCGCCGTAATAGACGGTGTAGAGCGCGGCCCGCAGCAGGGCGAGAACGGCAAAGAGCGTAGGGACCAGCACGGCAGCAGCGTACAGCGCCGGTGTGGACGCCAGCGGCTCCCACGCCCGGTGGGCGATGGCGAACAGCAACACGGCCGGCGCGGTCCCAAAGGAGACGATGTCGGCCATCGAGTCCAGGGTCAGGCCGACCTCGCTCGACCCAAGGTGCCGGGCGACCAGCCCGTCGAGACCGTCCGCGACGGCCGCCAGCAGAATGAGCCGGGCAGCCAGCCCGGGGCCCTCCGTGACCGCCGCTACCATCGCCACCACGCCGAGCCCGGCGTTGCACAGCGTGACGACGTCGGCGACGGCCAGCCGCTCCCGGACCCGGAACGCCATACCCGGCGGTTGACTGGAGGCTATTTCAAGGGCCCGGAATCCGCGCCGGGGCAGGGTCCCGTGGGGCTCCCCGCCCTCGCCGGTGGCCCACACCGGCCGGGTCACTCCTCGAGGTCGCCACCCAGCCGGAACCTGGCAAGCACCGTCACACCGCCGGCGAGGAGGACCAGCAGTTGCCACCCGGAGCGGACGACCGGAAACACCCGCTCGACGGGCCCGGACTCGACGCCAGGGTCTGGCTCGGGGTCGACGCCGGTGGTGTAGGTGACGTTCTCGGTCGTGCCGACGCTCTCCGGCGCCGGCACGCTCCCGTTCCCGGCTGCAGCCCCGGTCTCGGCGGGGACCTCCACGAAGGTCTGGACCAGCCCCTCCGTCGTCGAGAGTTCGAGTGTTCCGTCGAGCACGTAGAACTGGTCGACAAGGGGGTACAGCGCGTTGACACCGTTGGTGACGAAGTCGAGTCCGATACCCGCGACCGCGAACACGAGGATGGCGACCCAGGTCACCCGCACACCCCTGGGGCCGAACCGCCGGCGAAGGCTGGAACGGTCTCGCAGACGCGTGTCCACGACCACCGCGCCGGCGGCGACGAGCGGGATCAGGAACGTGTGCAACAGGGCTCGGTGAGCACCGGGAAACAGGAACGCACCGAAGGCGTCGAGGTCCGGCACGGCCGCGACCGCGAGAACGAGCAGGAGCGTCCGCAGGTCGTAGGCCGCACCCAGAAGCGCCGCGGCCAGCAGACCCGCAAAGGCCACGTGGACCAAGCTCGACGGCATACGCTACCGATCGACGCGGCCGCGATGAGTCTTGCGGTGGGGGGCTGGGGCCTGCACCGGACCGCCGCCGGCCAGTCAGGCGTGGGCCTCGACCAGGCTCCGCAGCTCCGATTCCTCCTGAACGCCGACCAGCCGCTCTGTGGGCTCGCCGTCGACGAACAGGAACAGCGCCGGGGCCCCTTGAGGCTGTACTCGGCGGCGACTTCCTGCTGGGCGTCGACGTCCATCGTCGGGACTGCGGCGTCCGTCTCGGCCGCGAGAGTCTCCACAGTGGGCTCCAGCAGCTTGCATGGACCACACTCGGCATGGAAGTCGGCGAGGACCAGGTGATGGTCCACGACGCCCGCCTCGAGGTGGTCGGCGCCAGCCACGTGGAGTCGGTTCACCGGGCGTACCATCCCTCCCGCGAGTTGCGCTTTCTTTGGCTCGCGAGTCTCTTCGACCTCGTCAGCGTCTGTCTCGCGCAGGCCTGGTCTCGGGGGGCTGACCGACTCGAGTGACCCGCAATACTGTTGTCGGGACACACGACCACCGGCCGGCTCCGATCGGGGAAACACAGAGTCGGTCCGGGACCGCCGTCGCTCTCGGGATCACGTCTGACACACCATTTAAGAGGCCGCCGCGCGAGTGTGGTCACATGGACCGCGACTCCGCTCCACAGGAGATCACGAACCTCGTCGGTCGCGAGGTGTACTCGAACAACGGCGTCTTCCTCGGCGAAGTCGAAGACCTCAGGCTGGACCTGGACACCGAGGAGGTGACCGGGCTGGCACTGCACGAACTCAACCGCGAACTGTTCGATAGCGAGGCGCTGACCGCCCGTGGCGTCATCATCCCGTACCGGTGGGTCCAGTCGGTCGGCGACGTCATCATCGTCAACGACCTGGTCGAGCGCATCCAGGATGCCAAGGGCAGCGAGGAGAAAGAGGCCACAGCCTGACCGGCTCCCGGTCGAGTCGAGCCAGCGCACGACACGTATTGGACCGGGGCGGCCAGACTATGCTGACCGGAGTGGGTTCGATGCGAGCCGCCTGAACCGTGCTCACCCACCGTTGTTGCCGTCCCCGCTCTCGACGCCCATGGCCTGGAAGAGCTTCTTAGTGACTGCCTCCTCGGTCAACTCGAGTAGCGTCTCGCGGTTGTCCTCGCTGACCTCGATCCCGGTGAAGATGCCCATCGGGATCTCCGCGGTCGCGTCCGTCGAGTGGCCAGCTGGCTCGCCGATGTCGCCGAAGGCGTCCTCGAGGATCTTCCCGATGTCGATGCGGATATCCTTCGACCGGGCCGCGAGATAGATCGTGTCGTCGGCGATGGCGAAGACCGCAGTGGTAGTGATACCCTCGAGGTTCAGAAGGTGCTGGGCGGCCTGTGCGAGAGCGTCCCGGTCACGGATGAATCCCGCGTTCGAGACGAGGTGTGAGCCCTGGACCTGCCGTTTGCGGATCGCCTCGGCGAGCACGTCGAGTGTCTCGGGTGACATCGACGGCGATTCGACCTGTTCGAGGGTGTCGTGGTCCGCGAAGGGGTAGAGGTAGGCCGCCGCCGTCAGGTCCGCGGGCGTGGTGTCGCGCTTGAAATCGAGCGTCTCTGCCCGGATGCCGTACAGCAACGCGGTAGCGACGGTCTCCTCGAACGTCAGGTCGAGTTCCTGGATGTACTTGGTGAGGATTGTCGAGGTGGCGGAGACGTTGGGACGGATATCGGCAAAGGCGACGTCGTGCTCGTGTTCGTGCTCGTAGTGGTCGATGACGATGTCAGCGTCCACCTCGGCCTCGGGGTCGCCGGATTTTGCGTGGTCGACGAGCGCCACCGTCCCGTACTCCGCCGGGTCGATATTCTCGCTCGCGACGAGTTCGATCCCCAGCAGGTTCACGAACGCGCGATTCTCCTGGTGGCCGATCTCGTCGTCGTAGATGATCGTCGCCTCGACGTCGAGGCTCTCGGCGATAGTCCGGAGGGCGGCGGCGCTGGCGATGGAGTCCGGGTCCGGGCTGCGGTGGATCCGGATAGCGAGTTTCCCCTCGGTTTCGTCGATGACGTCACTCAGCTGGCGGGCCTTGTACTCGAGTTCGCCCGACTCCAGTGCACGGAGCGCGGAATCGGCGATGACAGCCGAGGGGTTGATCACCACGTCGGCGCCCAGCTCGGTGAGGTTGTCCGACGAGACGGGGTCTGAGGCCCGGGCGACGATGTACTGGTCGTCCCCACGCTCGCGAATGTTCTCGACGGCGGCGGCGTTTGCCTCCACATCCGACGAGAGAACGAGGATGACGTCGCGGTCGGCGACCGCCTCGGCGACCGCCTCGTCGCGGATGTCAGCCTGCCGGGCGTCGAGGTCCTGGTCGCGCAGCGCCTCGACCCGGCTCTCCTCTGCGTCGATGATCTGGACGTCCTTTCCCTCCGCGACCAGTTCCTCCGCCACCGCGTGGCCCACACTGCCACAGCCCAGAATCGCGTAGGCAGACATCGAAGCCATTCTGATGCCCGTCCCGGCCGTACTCATGATACCAGATTGTTGGTACGGGAGGGGTTATAATGGACAGGTTCTCCCACTCGGTCCGACGGCGAACCGGCAAACGGGCCCGGTACTGCTCTTGAGCGTACGAGCCGGTGTGACACCAGTGCCTGTGTAGGCCGCAGTTTTTAGTGACTGCTACGGACAATGATAGATGATGTCTGGTGATCAAAACGATTCCGACAGAGACAGTGTGGACGGGGAGCCGCCGGGGGGAGAGGCCGGCGAACCACCACAGCAGGGAGACGACGACACCGAACCGCCAGAGGGGGGAGACGTCGGTCAGCCACAGGGACAGCCCCACCAGGGCGGAGCCGCCAGCCCGCCCGGGGGGACGGCCGGCGGCCAGCCGCAAGGGCAACCGCAGGGACAGCCTCCGGCCCAGCAGCCACAGGGTAGCTACCAGCAGGGCGGCGCTCGGCAGCCGGTCCAGACCGGACCGAGCGTCGGCGACATCTTCAGTCGTCTGGAGACGCTGAACGAGATGAAGGTCGGTATCGCGGCATTCACCCTCATCGGCGTCGGTGCTGGACTGGTCACCATCCTGTCGGGGCTGAGCGCAGGCGGCGGATCCGTGTTCGGGTTCGGCGTGTTGATCGCGATCGGCTCGCTGGCCGTGACCCCAGCGCTCGGCGGGCTGTTCGGATTGCGCCAGAGTGACAATCTCGAAGACACGCCGGACACCCTCACCTATGCCACGGCAGCCGTCACCGGTGCCGCCGGGACAGTCCTGCTCGGAATCATTGTCGTCATCGCAGCCGTCATCGCAGCCCCCGTTGGCGGTGGTGGTGGTGGCGGCGCCGGACAACTGTTTCTCGCGTTAATCTTCGCGGCTATTGGAGCCGCGGTCGCTGGGGCCGGAACGGCGTGGGGTGCACGGAATCTGCCTTCGGACGGTCGCGGCCCGGCCGGGCCGCCGCAGAGGGCCGGTGCACCACCGCAGGGGTCACCACAGGGCGGTGCCGGTGCACCACCGCAGGGCGGCGCCGGTGCACCACCGCAGGGGTCACCACAAGGCGGTGCCGGTGCACCACCGCAGGGGTCACCACAAGGCGGTGCCGGTGAGGAGCCGCAGTCCGACCACAGCAGTCAGGGAAGCCAGGACGACCAATAAAGGAAACGTATTTGCCTCCGCTACCGCAATACCGATGTGCTGGGCCGATAGCTCAGTCAGGGAGAGCGACGGCCTCTTAAGCCGTCGGTCGAGGGTTCAAATCCCTCTCGGCCCGCTTTTGCGAGGAACGAACGTGACGAGCGAAGCGGC
>CAZOWU010000065.1:0-10456 GCA_964583735.1 uncultured Halobacteriales archaeon
CGCGGGCGCGTGGTCGAGAATACCCGCGAGGAACTGCTTTGCCGTCTCCGAGAGATTGAACTCGTCGTCGTCGTCGTGGAACGCGTTCTCGCCGCCCTCGGTGAACAGCGAGAGGTGGGTGTGCATGCCCGAGCCGTTGATCCGCGGGATCGGTTTGGGCATGAAAGTGGCGTGGAGGTCGTGCTGGGCGGCGATGGCCCGGACGACCGACCTGAAGGTGGCGACGTTGTCCGCCGTGCTGAGGATGTCGTCGTACTTGAAGTCGATCTCGTGTTGGCTCTGGGCGACCTCGTGGTGGCTGGCCTCGACGTCGAAGCCCATGTCCTCCAGCCCGTAGATGATGTCCCCACGGACATCCTGTGCGAGGTCCTTCGGCGCGAGGTCGAAGTACCCGCCCTTGTCGGAGTACTCGACGGTGGCGTTGCCGTCCTCGTCCTCCTCGAACAGGAAGAACTCGGGCTCGGGGCCGGTGTTGACGGTGTAGCCCATCTCGTTGGCCCGGTCGACTGCGTTTTGCAGGACCCGCCGGGGGTCGCCCTCGAAGGGAGCGTCCGTCGACGTGTCGTGGACGTCACAGATCAGGCGGGCGCTCGTTACTTCGGGACCGTCCCGCCACGGCAGGATGGCGAAGGTGCCCGGGTCCGGTTCCAGGCGCATGTCCGACTCCTGGATCCGGACGAAGCCGTTGATCGAGGAGCCGTCGAAGTAGATCCCCTCTGTGAACGCTTTCTCCGCCTGGTCGGAGGGGACGGAGACGTTCTTGACTGTCCCGAGGATGTCGGTAAACTGCAGCCGCAGGAAGTCGACACCCTTCTCCTCGATCTCGTCGAGGACGCGCTCTGCCTCGTCAGATAGATTTTCGCTTGTCATCTTTCGACACCTGGTAGGGGTACCTGACACCACTAAAACCCTCCTATTTTGCTCAAATATTACCTACCTGCCGGAAAATTCGGTATTCGTAAAATTCTAATCCCCGGCCATCGTTGGTGGGGCTGATGACGTACGAAAATCTGGACCGAAAATTGGTGAATGCACTGCTGGGCGACGGCCGGGCGAGCCTGCGTAGCCTCGCGGAGGACCTGGACGTCTCGGTGACGACTGTCTCGAACCACCTCTCGAACCTCGAGGACCAGGGGATCATCAAGGGGTACACTCCGAAGATCGACTACAACGCGCTGGACTACGACGTGACGGCGATCCTCCAGCTGAAAGTGGAGGGGAGCGCGCTGAAGGAGGTTGTCGACGAACTTCAGGACCACCGCCAGATGATGAGCGTCTACGAGACCACCGGCGACCACGACGTCATCGCGGTCGGGAAGTTCACCGACACTGACGACATGAACGACGAGATCAAGGCGCTGCTGACCGACCCCGATATCAAGGAGTCCAACACCAGCGTCGTGCTCAACATCGCCAAGGAACACGAGCAGTTCGACCTCGACCTGGAGTGACTGCCCGCCAGTCGACTGCCACTACGAGCCCTGTTGCGGGAGTGGCGAAACCGGCCCGCCACAGGACCCCCGAACTCGGTCGGCTCCGTCGCGACAGGTACTAGCCTTTGTAGCCCGTACCCCTGGTAGTGACAACTGAGCGAACGTACCGGTGCCTGAACTGTCTGGAGCACACCCTCACTCGTGAGTTCGACGTCTCGCATCTGTCGGTGACCTGTCCAAACTGTGGCTCTTTCGAGCGGTTCGTCAACGACGATGTCTACCAGCGGTTCCAGGACTACGAGGAGTCACCGCCCGAGAGCCTGGAGTGGGGCCAGCTCGACCGGACGGAGAAACTGATGGTCAGCGAGCGGGTCGTCCGTACTACCCACTCCATCGAAGACTTCGATATCGAGGAGTAGGCGCGCTTACCCCGATACGTGTTCTGTGGTAACCAGAGCGGTCTCTATCAACAGTCATCCAGAGAGTCTTGCCGCCAACCGTGACGTCAGCCGCGAAACAACCAATTCCTCGCAGGCCCGGGCGAGGTCAGCGTTGCCCCTGCCGACTCCGCGCACCTCGCCGGCCTCGGGCGACGGCTGAAAAACGCACGCCGAACCGGACTCCTGGAGAGCAGGCGAGAGGGAACTCGTCAGCGGTGCCGGGCGAGCACTCCCCCGAGCACGAGCGCGAGCGCCGCCACGGCTGCAGGAACGCCGAAACCGGGGCTTCCCTGACCCCGGGTAGTCGCCGTGGTCATCTCGCTGCTGGACTCGGTCTCTTGGGCGGCGGGGGTGACGGACGATGGGCCCGTCCGCCGCGTCTCGCTGTCGACGGTCAGCCGACCGGGGTCGGTGGCCGGCGAGACGCGCGCCCCGCTGTCGGCGTCGACCCGGAGGTCTGCGACGGTCAGGGCCGTTTCCTCGCTTCCGGCGGCGACAGTCACTGTCGCCAGCGTCACGTTCTCCGCGCCGGGACCGACCTGGTCCCCGAGGTCGGCGGCCTCAAGCCGGACCGTCTGGCCGTCCGGGCCGATGTCGGGGTCGCTCGTCAGGCCGAACCGGTCCGGGTAGTCCACACCGACGACCCTGGCGTCGCCGTCCGCGAGCGAGAGGCGGGCCTCGTAGCCCGCCAGCCCGTCCGGGGCTGTGGTCAACACGACCTCGACCGTCGCGTTGTCCCCAGGGTCGGCCGCCGCGTCGGTGACGACAACCGTGGGTTCGGCCCCGTCGTCCTGTGCGGCGGCGACACCGACCGTCCCGGTGGTCACCGCCGCGACCGCAAGGGCCGCACAGACCGCGAGCGCCGCGGTCAGGAGCAGTCGGAGAGGCCTCCGCCGCCGCGGCGGGTCGCGGGCTGTGCAGGGCCGGCTGGTTCGGTCCCGGGTCATCGACCTGTCAGACCTCCTCGTACAGCGCGACGACGTCGTCGAAGTCGAGCCGGCCGTTCTCGTTGAAGTCGAAGGCCGTCTCGTTCAGCCGGACAGCGTCGGAGTCGATCTCCTCGAACAGGAGGACCACGTCGTTGTAGTCCAGCCGACCGTTCCCGTTGATATCCTCGTAGCGGCCGTCGCCGTCCAAGTCGGTTGGGCCCCGGCCCCGGCCGGGACTCCCACCCAGCGACGGCGGGCCAGTAACGACCAGCCCCGACCGCGCCTGTGCGTCGATACTCGAGCCTGCGTCGTCGTCCATCCCCTCGACGGTGACGGCGAGGTCGGTCGTCCCAGGCCCAGTCCCCTGGACCGCGAGCGTGGCGAGGGTTGCATCCATCGCTCCCGGTTCGACCGCCCGCTCGGCGTCGACCACGCGGAGGGTGACTGTCGAACCGTCGTTGCTGACGGCAGGGTCGGCGGTGAGTTCGAGCGCGTCCGGGTAGCTCGCGCCGACGAGTTCGGCGACATCCGGCTCGGTCACCTCGACGGTAATCTGTGCGCCCGACATCCCCGCCGGCAGCGCGGAGGCCGTCAGCGCGAGGTCGGCGGTGGCGCCGTTCCTCACCGCGGCCGACTCGACGTCGACCGACACCGGCGGCTGATAGACGTACATCCCGTCGTTTGGGTACGAGCGGTTGCCGCCCCGCCAGCCGTCCTCACAGCAGAGCACGCGGCCGTCCCGCATCACGTAGACGTTATCGACGTTGCGCACGGAGTTGTCGACGTCCACCATGGCTTCCTCCTCGGTGAAGTCGGGGCCGACGATGACGGGTTCGAGCCGCGAGACGTTGTAGTCGGGTTCGAGTTCGGCGCGGTAGATGACACCGCCGTCGACACGGTCGAGGGCGATGTCGCCCTCGTCGTTGGTTGGGCCGGCCAGGTCGTCGTTGAACTCCGAGACGCCGAAGTAGATGAAGTCGCCGGGCTGAGCGCCGTCGATGCTGTCGACACCCTCGGCCTTGTTGAACTCGATAGAGGCGCCGACCTCGGTGGCGGCGTCGCGGGTCTCGAGGAACGGCACCCGCCGGAGTTCCTCGTCGACACCGTCGGGGCCGTTCTCCTCCCACTGCCGGGCCCACTCGACAATCTCCTCGTCACTGATGAGGTCCTGGTTGCCGTTCTCGACCACTTCGAGGTCGGCCTCCTTGAGCGCCTCCTCGGTGACTTCGTCGCCCTCGCTCCAGTCGGTGTGGCTCTCGAGGTAGTCGACCTGCGTGATGTCGTCGTACTCGGCGACCCAGGACGCGGCTTCGCCGTTGGTCGCGTGGCCGAGTGGTATCCACTCGACCTCCAAGGGGACCTCGGCCGGGGACTTCCCGGACGAGGCCTCGTCGTTTGTGATCTTCGGCGCGTACAGCATCCCTTCGACGTCCATAGGGTCGTCGTAGCTCGGGATCGCCTCGTCGGCGACGAACTTGTAGATGCCCTTGCTGTCGCCGTCCGAGCAGCCGTAGACGGTCTTCTCGTCGGGCAGGAAGTCCGGTGCTTCCCAGGACGCCCGACCCATCACGTAGTACTTGATGGGTTCGATATCCTCGGGGTCAGCCGTCGGGTTCCGGATATCGACGTGGTAGCCGTACCGGTACGGGTTCGGGTAGGTGTCGCCGATGGGCTCGATCGGGTTACCGCCGCCCGCCTCCACCGGGTCGGCGCCCAGGTGGTAGGCGAGGTGTTCGACACCGTCCAGATTCCAGTAGCCCTGGACGTACCAGCCGTCGACCTCGCTGTAGTTGTTGACTGCGTCCTGGATTCCAACCGGGTTCGGGCGGTTCCAGAAGTAGGCCCCCGCACGCAGGCCCTCGCCGGAGTCGGCCTCGACGATATCGCCGACCGTCGACGTGAGGTTCCCGCGGGGATGTCCGTAGTGTTCTTCGGAGGAGACCGGGGTGTCCCACGGGGTGCGGTCGCCGTAACAGTTGATCCGGGTCCCACCGATATCGCGGAACTGCGGGAGGTTCGGGAGGTTGGTCGTGTCCTCGGGGTCGGCCTCCCACTCGCCGTCCTCGGTCTGGGTGAGCCGGGTTCGGACGATGTTGCCGGGGCTGTTCTCGTCGTTCGTGAACATGTACCCGTCGGTCCCCTCGTCGTTCGTGGCGACGAAGTGGTTGGCGTCCGGATTCGACCCCGAGCGACCGTAGGTCGTCCCCGCGAAGTTCTCCGTCGTCACATCGGTCCCGTCGGGCGTCTGTGTGATTCCCCACCGCTCAGCGCCGCCGTTGATCGCGTCGCCCTCCGAGATGAGGACCTCGAAGTCAAGCTCCGCGGCGCGGACGATGTCCTGTTCTTCACCCTGTGGCGGCGACGGCTCGGCAAAGTCGTCGTTGTCGCCGTCGAACTCGAAGCTGAAGTCCTTGTAGTAGCCGATACCCCCCTTGTCGAACGGTTCGGGGTTGCTGGTGTCCGGGTGCTGGACGCTGTGCAAGAGCGACCCATCCTCGAACACGTACGGCCCCGTCATCTCACAGCCGAAGGCGGTCGTCGAGAACCGCTTGAGGTCACCGACCACGCTCGGCGCGCCGTCGGTCAGCGTGTCGTCGTTGTTGATCTCGCGGGTCTCCCTGTCCTTCGAGGACTGTGCGCTGGCTACGCCCACAGCCCCTGCTCCCACCGCGGCAGCAACTGAGGCCTTCATCAGGTTGCGCCTGGTTATGTCGACCATGCAGGCGGAGGGTCTACTGTCTATATAAAATTCTTTTATAATATGTATCTATTGCCCTCTGGGAGCCCTCTTCTGTCATATACGAGTACCGACTGTATTGAGCGGTGAGTTGCACTCCGTCGGACACCTGTGGGATATTTTCTAATATAGATAAGTACCGGTCGTATCGAGCGGTGAGTTTGGCTTCCGGATGGCTATTCGTCGCCGCAGATACCGCTATTCGAAGCGAACGTTCCGCCGACAGGATGTTGGAATTTCGGGGCCGATAGCTAACAGTACCAGAATGCGGTCAGGCTCATACTGCCGGCTGTACGTCTGTGAAGAATCTCGCCATCCCGGGGTGGCACATATCTTCACGAAGGGACAGCCGGCAGTATCAGCCGCCGTCCTCGATTAGCCCCTTTTCGGCCGCCTGTGACCGGATATTCCGGGCGCGTTTGCGGACGCGGGAGGCGTACCGTTCGACCTTCCCCGGTCGGACCGCCATGAACGAGCCGACCCACTGCTCGTCGGTGTAGGGCTGTGTGAGAAAGTACGCCGCCAGTGTGTCGCGGCCGGCCTGGATGATGACCGGCGGGACGCCTCGCTCGCCGGTGCCGGCCTCCTCGAAGCCGTTGACGTCGAAGTAGACGTCGGCGTACAGTTCGGCTGTCTCGGGGTCTTCGAACTCGACTCCACGGTGCTGTGGGGCCTCGAAGCGGTAGCGGGGCTCGTCCCCGCCTGCCAGTTCGACAATCTGGACGTCCAGAATATACTCGCGGTACACGCTGCGGTCGGACGGGACGGTGGTCTCCGAACGCGACATAACTGAGCCTCCTGTGTATCAGCATGTCAAACTATATAATTCCGGTATATGAGGGTCGGAACACGACACAGTGGTCGGGAGACTATATAGATGGCGGGCAGCGAGGCGACAGGCATCCACCCGCCGGCGGCACGTGGTTCACTCTTTGCGACTGGACCCAGCGCCGGGGTTGCGTTTGCCGTGGTTTTCCGAGACCGCAAAACGTGGATTTGTGCCAACTCCGGGGGAGGACGGCCCCGCTGGCCGGTGAAGACCGGTCTTACATCGCGCCGCCCATGCCACCCATACCGCCCATGCCGCCCATGCCGCCACCCATGCCGCCGCCGCCGGGTGCGTCGTCGCCATCACCCTCGGTCGAGAGGTCGCCGGCGGAGATGATGTCGTCGATCTTGAGCACGAGGTTGGCAGCCTCCGTCGCGGAGGAGACGGCCTGGCGCTTGGCGTGGGCCGGCTCGACGATGCCGGCCTCGAAGGTGTCCTCGACGTCGCCGGTGAAGACGTCCAGGCCGGCCCGGACCTGACCGTCGTTGTGGGCCGAGCGCAGGTCGACCAGCGTGTCGATGGGGTCGAGCCCGGAGTTCTCAGCGAGCGTCCGGGGCACGATGTCCAGCGCGTCGGCGAAGGCCTCGATGGCCAGCTGCTCGCGGCCGCTGACGCCGTCGGCGTAGTCTCGCAACCGGGCGGCGACCTCGGTCTCGGGGGCGCCGCCGCCGGGCAGGACTGTCCCCTCGGTGATGGTGTCGGCGACGACGTCCAGGGCGTCCTGGACGCCGCGCTCGATCTCGTCGACGACGTGGTCGGTCGAGCCACGCAGGAACAGGGTCACGCCGTGGGCGCCCTCGCCGCCCTCGACGATGTAGTGGCCGGCGTCCGCTTCACGGGTGACCGTCCCCGTGCCGAGGTTCTCGGCCGTCGCCACGTCCAGGTCGGAGACGATCTCCGCGCCGAGGACTTCCCGCAGGGATTCCAGGTCCGATTTCTTCACGCGGCGCAGCGCCAGGATGCCCTCCTTGGCGAAGTAGTGCTGGACCATGTCGTCGACCCCCTTCTGGCAGACGACGATGTCTGCCCCGAGGTCGACGACCGTGTCGACCATCTCCTGGAGCTGCTGTTCCTCCTGGGCGATGAAGTCCTGGAGCTGGTCGGGGTCGGTGACGCTGACCTGCGTGTCGACGTCGGCCTCCTCGAGTTCGAGTGGCGAGTCGAGCAGGAGCACGTCGCCCTCGGCCTCGGTGGGCATGTCCTCGTGAAGGGGGTCCTTGTCGATGATGCTGCCCTCGATGAGCTCGGAGTCGCCGGCGGAGCCGCCGGTCGCGGTCTCGGTGTTCAGGTAGGCCAGGTCGACGACGTATGAACCGTCGTCGGCCTCGACGGTGACCGCCTGGGTGGCGTCAACTACGAGTTCTGCGAGGGTGTCCTTGTGCTGTTCGGCACCCTTACCGGTCATCGACGTCTCGGCGACCTTTCGGAGGATCTCCTCGTCCTCGCGGTCGACCTCGACGGCGATGTCGTCGATCTCCTCGCGGGCCTGCTCGGAGGCCATGGTGAAGCCCTTGATCATCGCTGTCGGGTGGATGTCCTGCTCCAGGAGCTCCTCAGCGCCCTTGAGGAGTTCGCCCGCGACCGAAACCGCGGTCGTCGTCCCGTCGCCGGCCTCGTCTTCCTGTGTCTCGGCGACCTCGACGATCATCTCCGCGGTGGGGTTGTCGATGTCCATCTCGTCGAGGATGGTGACGCCGTCGTTGGTGACGACGATGTCGCCGAGCGAGGTGACGAGCATCTTGTCCATCCCCTTCGGACCGAGCGTCGACCGGACCGACTCGGCGACGGCACGGGCCGCGGCGATGTTGTGCTCCTGCGCACTCTCGTCTTTCATCCGCTGGGCGTCCTCGCCCAGTACGATCATCGGCTGGCCCTGCATCTGCTGTTGACTCATGATCAAGAGAAGCTTTGTCTGTGGTTCTATATAAAGGGTGCGGTTACCGTCCGACCCGCCGCGTTGCCGCCGCTGGCGAGACTCCCCGAACGGGGTGCTCTTACGGGTTCGGCCTCGCTCCTCCGCCGAAGCCGGGGCCCCGGGTTTTTGTACTGTCTGACGGCCCTGTGTACCTCCCCGCTCCACACCGAGAGCCTCGCGTCCCTCGGCTCCCGCCCGGCTCGCGGCTCACAGCGTTCGCCGCTCGCTACCCGAGACCTTCGCTTCGCTCAGGCCTCGCCTTCCACTGCTGTTTTGCCCCTCCCCTCCGAGAGTCGGGTATGACGAAGCTGTTCGAGCCTCTCGAGTTGCGCGAGACGGAGCTGCCAAACCGCGTGATGGTGTCGCCGATGTGCCAGTACTCCTGTGCGGACCGCGACGGCGTGGCGACCGAGTGGCACCGGGTCCACCTCGGCTCGCGGGCCGTCGGCGGCGCGGGGCTGGTGATGACCGAGGCGACCGCCGTCGAGGAACGCGGCCGGATCTCTCCGGAGGATATGGGGATCTGGACCGACGAACAGGCCGAGGCGCTCGCGCCCATCGCGGCGTTCATCGGTGAGCAGGGCAGCGTCCCCGCGATCCAGCTTGCCCACGCCGGCCGGAAGGCCTCGACGACCCGCCCCTGGGAGGGGCACGACCCGCTGGGAGACGAGGAGGACGGCTGGGGCGCCGTCGGGCCGACCGACAGCCCCTGGCCCTACGAGGAGGGTGTGGCTCCCGAGACCGAACGGCTGGGCCAGGAGGGCATCGAGTCGGTTATCGACGCCTTCCGGGGAGCCGCCCGGCGGGCTCGCCAGGCGGGCTTCGAAGTCGCGGAAGTCCATGGTGCCCACGGCTACCTGCTCCACGAGTTCCTCTCGCCGGTCACGAACCGCCGGGAGGACGACTACGGCGGCGACTTCGAGAGCCGGAGCCGCCTGATCCGGGAAGTTACCGCCGCGGTCCGGGAAGTCTGGCCCGACGGGAAGCCTGTCTTCGTCCGCATCTCCGCCACGGACTGCCTGGCGGACCGCGAATCCTGGACCGTCGAGGACTCGGCACAGTTGGCCGACCGGCTGGCCGCAGCCGGCGCCGACCTCATCGACGTGAGTTCCGGCGGGGTCGTCCCCGACTCGTACCCCGACTACACCGGCCCGAACTACCAGCTTCGGTGGGCCGAACACGTCCGCGAGGAGAGCGACTCGGACGTCGCGGTCGGCACCGTCGGCGGAATCACGACCGCGGAGCAGGCTGAGGCGGTCGTCGCGAACGACCGCGCCGACCTGGCTATCGTCGGCCGTGAACACCTCCGTGACCCTTACTTCACGATGCGCGCCGCCCGGAAGCTCGACGCGACCGACGAACTCGAAGGGCCGCCACAGTACTACCGCGCGTTCGGGTTCTGAGACGCTTTCTGTGGGGCGCGGCAGCCGGAACGCCCGCAACCGGCAGTGCTGTGGCCGCACTTCAGTGCCCGTCTGCGTGGTATGTGTTATCAGTCACCGATGGGTTTTAGTAGACGGGCGGAGAGCCCGCTGTCGGGCGTACAGCGAACGGGGCGGAGCGAGCCGGTAGTCACCGCCGACTGCGGCTGTGCGCCTACCAGCCACCACCTGCGCGGCTGTTTCCTGGTGCCCACCGTCCGCCCGTCCGCCGGGAGACCGGGACGAGCGGATGGCCGGGTCACACAGCCCGAACCGATCTCTCCAGTAGCTGGTAGAAAGCGCGTGCAGGACTTAGCGCTACTATTTATAAAATAACATATATCTGCTGTACTGTGGCGACAGCCTTAGAGTTCAATTAGCGGTCGTTCTCGCCGAGGGGAACGGCCGATAGTCGACTTGGTCACGCGTTGGTGGTTGCGAGTTATCGTGATTGTTGTCCCGATGTCCCGGCGATTGCCCGCATCGGGGTCGGCACGCGCCGGGAACAGACGACGATAATCATACGGTCGTGCGTAATTCCTTTCAAGACCACGAAGCAGAAGACGGGTTCCGTGGTCCGACAAGTCGATTCTCCCCGAGACTGCTGAAATTGCGTACGCACGACCGTATCACTATGAGGCGCTGGAGCTGACCGACCCACAGGACCCTTCGGTTCCGGGCGGGGAGGAGCGACCACCCGATTCAGCGCAGGTCCGACCGGATGGCCGCCAGCACCGTTCGGGCCTGGTCAA
>CAZOWU010000066.1:0-10404 GCA_964583735.1 uncultured Halobacteriales archaeon
CGCCGCCCTCCCCACGCGCCGCCCCTACGACTCGGCGGTCGCGCCCGGATTCGTCGCCGTCGGCGACGCTGCCGGCCACGTCAATCCCACGACGGGCGGCGGGATTGCCGGCGCAGCCTACGCGGGCACCTACGCCGGCGAGCAGGCCATCGAAGCCCTCGACGACGGCATCGTCGACGAACACGCTCTCTGGGAGTACAACAGCCGCGTGATGGACCACTTCGGCGCCCGCTACGCAGCACTCGACGTCTACAATATCTTCACTACTGCCTACGACGTCGACGACCTGATGGGGCTGCTGGCGGCACTCCCCGTTGGAAAACTCTCCGAGGCGCTGTATTCGGGGTCGACGGACCTCGGCTGGTGGCTGAAGGCAAAGACCGCCGTGAAGTCTCTCGGCCACTGGGGGACTATCTACGACCTCTACCAGACAAAGTCCGTCGCCGACCGCCTGCTCGCACACTACGAGGACTACCCCGATTCGCCCGACGAATTCGACGCCTGGCAGGCCGACCGCGACGCGCTGATGCAGGAAGTCTACGAGATCACCGGCGCGGACGCGAAGTACTGAGCGCCGGCCCGCTTTTTCAGCTCGCGCCCGCGATGTCCAGCACCGACTCTGCGAGGACCTCGACGCCGATGGCCAGCGAGTCCTCGTCGACGTCGAAGGTCGCGGTGTGGTGGCCGCCGGGGTGGTCGGTGCCGATACAGACGTAGGCCGCCTCGCCGCCGTGTTCCTGCACGCGGTGCATCAGGTAGGTGGCGTCCTCGCTCCCGCCCAGGTCGTCACGCTCGAGTACGCTGTCGACCCGCCCGGAGCGCTCGGCGACAGCCTGCACGCGGTCGACGACGGACTGGTCGCTGGTGGCGCTGGGCGCCTCGCCGTCGAACGCCACCTCGACCGAGCAGTCGTGCATCTCCGCGGCGGTCTCGATGACCTCCTGCGAACGCTCGCGCATGTACTCCATCAGCTCGGTGGTCTCGCCACGGACCTCGCCCTCGATAACGGCATCCTCGGGGATGATGTTGGTCGCGGACCCGCCGCCGACGTGGCCGGCGTTGACCCGCGTCGCGCCCTCCTCGTGACGGGCGATGCCGTAGAGGTTCTGCACGGCGGTGGCCATCGCCTGGACGGCGTTGCGCCCCTGGTTGGGCTGGCCGCCAGCGTGGGCGCCCTCCCCCTCGAACTCGGCGTCGATGTGCGCCACCGCCAGGAAGCCGTCGACCCCAGCCACCACCTCGCCGGTCGGGTGTTCCAGGCCGACGTGCACCGCGAGGAAGGTGTCCACGTCGTCGAACAGCCCGCTCTCGGCGACGGGTTTGCCGCCGGCGATCATCTCCTCGCTGGGCTGGAAGAGGACTTTGAACGTACCCTGGAAGTCGCTGTCCAGCACCGCCCTGAGGACGCCCAGCCCGATGGTCGCGTGGGCGTCGTGCCCGCAGGCGTGCATCGCGCCCTCGTGCAGCGAGTGAAAGCCTTCCTGTGTCGGGTGGTGGTCCTCGCTCTCGGATTCGGCACGGGGCAGCCCGTCGATGTCCACGCGCAGCGCGATGGTCGGCCCGTCGCCACGCTCGACAGTGGCGAGTGCGCCGGTGTACCCGCCCTCCATCCGGTCTAGGAGGGCCGGGTCCGCACCCGCGTCGCGAGCCTGTTCGAACCACGCCGCGAGTTCGTCGTCGTCGGGCAGGGCCGACCGTTTGCCGTCGGCGAGGATCTCGGGGCCGACGAGTACCTCGTCGACGTCCATCGAGTCGAGCTCCTCGACGACCCGTGCAGTGGTCCAGAACTCCCGCCAGGCGGGTTCGGGGCGCCGGTGGAACTCCCGGCGAAGCGAGCGCAGCCAGTCCTCGTCGACACGAACCGTGGAGTCGGTTGCCATACCAAACCGTGGATGGCGGGGGACTAAAATTATCCGTCGGCTGGCTCGTCCGGTTCCGGACCCCGCGGCGTTATCCCTGGCTGCGAACCTGTTCGACCTCGGCGGCGAGGTGGACGCTGTCGGGGTACGCGCGGCCGGCGACCGACCGGGCGAACTCGTCGTGGCCGACAATCTCGATGGTCCGGGTGTAGACGGTGTAGTGCCAGGAGTCGAACTCACCGCCACTCTCGACGCGCTTGTGCTGCGGGACGCGGAGTTCGGTCGGGGGCTTGGGGTGGGGGCCTTTCAGCTGCGCGCCCTTGCGCTCGGCGCGGCGCTTGATGTCGCCGACGACGGACTCCAGGGTCTCCCGGTGGCCGCTCTGGAGTCGCAGTTTCGTCACGAAGGGCATACCACACGATGGTCGCGGCGCGCTCAAAACCACTTCGCTTCCGATGTCGTCGCACAGACCTGTCCCTGCCCGTATCCGCCGACCCGTCCGAGCCATAGCCCCCGGCACGCTCCGATATGCTCTTAACGGCGGCCCCAATACACACCGGTAATGATAGAGGCCACGAGCGCGGGAGCCATCCTCTTTCGCGACACGCGTGGCCGGCGGGAGTACCTCCTGTTGAAGAGTCGCCCCGGCGACTGGGAGTTCCCCAAGGGGGGCGTCGAGGGGGAGGAGGAGCTCCAGCAGACCGCCATCCGCGAGGTGAAAGAGGAGGCCGGGATCGAGGACTTCCGGCTGCTCGACGGCTTCCGCGAAGACTACGACTACGTGTTCGAGGCAGGGGGGGACACCATCCACAAGACCGTCCACCTCTTCGTCGCCCGTTCGTTCGAGGCGTCGGCGGAACTCAGCGAGGAGCACCGTGACATGCAGTGGCGCGACTACGAACAGGCCGTCAACACGGTCACCCAGGACGGCCCCCGCGAGATATTCAAAGACGCCCACGACTTCCTCGACGAGAAACTCGGCGAGGACGGCACCGAAGGGTGAGCCGGCCCCCGGAGTACCGGGTCGACAACAGGACTCGCCTCGCCGACTCCGGACGCGTTTCACCACCCTTTAGCTGGTTCACCGCCTATCGCGGATGAATGGTCCCGGACGCGGCTATCGCGACTGTCGTCTTCGTCGCCGTGACGCTGAGTTTTCCCTGTTTTCTGTACGGCGCGTGGATCGTCATCGACAACGACCCCATCACCTGGGACGTGCTGACCTCGCATCTGACGTTCATCGTCACTGGACTGGCGCTGACGACGGTCCCGATGCTGCTGTGGATGGTCCCTCGGTTGTTCGACCAGTTCCAGGGGAGCGCGATCGTCCACGCCTTCCTCGGGTTGCAGGCCTACGCCATGCTTCTGTTCGCCGGAACGGGTATCGTCCGCATCTTCCGGGCCAAGCGCCGTCACGACCTCTATCACGACTACGACCAGGAGGTCCTGCTCGACGAGATCGGCGACGAGAACATGCAGTTCTGGCGGCGCCGGCTGCGGGTCGGCGTCTTCGGCTACGTCTTCTTCTGGCTGCTCGCCTACCTGGTCGGCGTCGTCCGGTATCTCTCCCGCTACGCGCTGTTGCCGTTCTGAGCGGGTGGCAGTCAGTTCCCGCAGTTCATGCGTCCATCTCGTCTGGCCCAGGCTCGCTGTCGACCCACGAGACCAGGTCGTCGGCCCCGACGAAGCCCTCCGCACGCCGGGCTACGGGCTCGCCGTCGACGAACAACACCAGCGTGGGAACGCTTCGCACGCCGAACCGGTCGACCAGCACCGGGTCGTCCCGGGGGTTGACCAGCCCGACTGCCGCCTCGCTCGCGCGTGCAACGTTGCCCAGCACCGGCTCCATGCTCGCACACACGCCACACCCCTCGGTGTAGAATTCGACGAGCGCGACCGGGTTGGCTCCGAGGAATTCGCCCAACGCCGCCTCGTCGTCCAGGGCGACCGGTCGCTCTGTCCCGGTCGCTGACTCCGCCGGCCGCTCGGGGCCGCCGTCTGCAGTGTCCATGGGCCTGGTTCGTCACCCAGGCTCCGAAGCCATCCGGCGCCACCCCGCCCGCCCGGTCACGCCCAGGGCTCGTCACTCGCCAGGTCGACCTCCCCGTCCAGCTTCGAGGATGGACAGATATCCTCGAGCACACAGTCCCCGCAGTCGGGGTTGCGGGCCGTACAGACCGCACGCCCGTGGCTGATACAGAGGTGGGTAAACTCCTGCCACTCCTCGTCGGGAAGCAGGTCCATCAGTTCCTGCTCGATCGCCTCGGGGCGCTTCTCGTCAGTGATGCCGAGCCGGCGGGTCAGCCGCTGGACGTGAGTGTCCACGACCACGCCCCTGACGACGTCGTGGCCGTGCTGGAGGACGACGTTCGCCGTCTTGCGGCCGACGCCTTTGAGCTCGGTCAGCTCGGACATCGTGTCGGGCACCTCGCCGCCGTGTTCCTCGACGATCTGCGTGCAGGCCGACCGGATGTAGTCGGCCTTGTTGTTGTAGTAGGTCACAGAATTGAGGGCCTCGGCCAGCGCTTCCTGGTCGGCTGCGGCGTAGTCCCCGGCGCTTTCGTACGTCTCGAAGAGGTCGGCGGTGACGCTGTTGACCCGCTCGTCGGTACACTGTGCCGAGAGAATGACGGCGACAAGCAGCTCGAGCCGGGTCGAGAAGTCGAGTGAGATGGTCGTGTCGGGGTACTCCTCGTGGAGCCGCTCGGTCACTGCGGCGGCCTGTGCGGTCGGGTCGTCGTGTGGCGTGCCCATGCGCTTTCGTCGGGCCCGACCGGCTTCAGTCTCGCGGGTCCGGGGCATCGCCGGCAGTGGGAGCCGCGAGCCACCCTCCGGCGAACTCGACGAGGAGCGCCGCGAAAGTCGACCCCTCGCTCCAGAACGCAACCTCCTCGACCCCTTCGCTGGCCGTGGCCGTCGAGAAGACACTCAGCAGTATCGTGTCGGCGTCGACGAGCAGGACCCGGCCGGCCCGTAGCTCCGGGTTCTGGTCGTCGGGGACGGCGTGTGTCTCCACCGGCGTCGCGACGGTCTGGCGGACGGCTGCACTGGCGCTGGCGACGACGGCCCGCTTCCCACCCTCGGCACAGGCCAGTAGCGCGTCCATCACGGCCGCCTCGAGCATCTCGGGTTCGTCGACGCCGTAGACGACCCGCTCGTCGGCCTCCCCGACGAGGTCGGCCGCCCGCGAGGCCACCGCATCCGCGCCCTGGACCAGCCAGATGTCCTCGCTGCGCTCGCGGTTGCCCGCCGACCCCTGGACCCCCTCCAGATACTCGAAGGTCTTCGTGCCGGTCTCGGCGAGCTGGTCGAGGAGCCGCGTCCGTGCCACCTCGGGGTCTGTCGGGCGGTACACCGTGGGGGTGGACTGACGAGTCTCGACCAGCCCTCGCTCTTCCAGCGCCTCGGCCGCGCCGTACACCTGGGAGCGTGGGACCTCTGACACGTCTGCGACGTCGCTCGCGGTTCCGCTGCCCAGTTTCTGGAGGGCGACGAACACCCGTGCCTCGTAGGTTGTCAGTCCCAGCCTGGTCAGTCCCTCGATAGCCCCATCGTCGTCCATTACTCTGGCTGTCGCGCCCGAAACGGCTACAGCCTTTCGGTGTGAACAGTGCCCGTGTTCCGCCGACTCCTCCGGGGTTCGGTGTCCGAGCCAACCCTCTCACGCCTCGGGGCCGCCGTCGCCGAGCGCAGCGGCGAGCCACTGGAGTCGGTCCGGACACTGGAGACTGACAACTGGCTGTCGACACCCTGCGTCGTCAACGAACGGTACTTCCTGAAGGTGATCACCGGGCAGAACTCGCTCGTTCACGCGCTGTTGACCGTCGGCCGGAACCTCGGCGCCTTCTCCAGCGGCCGGGTCGGGTTTTTCGACCACGTCGCCACCCCATTCGAGATGGCCGAGCGCGAACTCGCGGCCACCCGGGAGATGCGCGCGCTCGGCGTGAACGCTCCCGAGCCGCTCGAAGCCTTCGAGTTCGAGGGGTACGGCGTGCTCGTCCTGGAGTTCCTGCCCGCCTTCCGCACGCTCGACTCCCTCTCGGCGACCGAGGCAGCTACCTTCGCCTCCGACCTGTTCGCCGCCCTCGCGGTCCTCCACGACAACGACCTCGCACACGGCGACCTCCGCGCGGAGAACGTCTTGGTTGCAGACGGCGAACTCTACTTCATCGACGCGACGACCGTCAGCACCGACGCTGTGGCCGACGCCCGGGCCTACGACCTCGCCTGCGCGCTCGCGGCTCTAGAGCCACTCGTGGGTGCCCACCAGGCAGTCGCCGCGGCCGGCAGGTCCTACGACGCCGACGCGCTGCGGTCGGCCCTGCGGTTCGTGCCCTTCGTCGCGGTCCGTCCGGACCACGACTTCGACCCGATCGCCCTCCGTGGCGAACTCGGCAAGGAACTCGGCTAGCCTTCGAGCAACGCTCTGGTCTGGCGGTGGCGGTACCGGAACATCGGCTCCAGCCCGACCCGGGCGAAGGGGCCGAGCGCCTCCCCCAGCGCCCCGAACGGGAGAGCGTATTCGACGCGGTCGCGGACGACCGTCGCGCCGTTGTCGGCGTAGAACATGTGCGTGTGGGTCCACTCCCGAAAGGGACCGTCGCCCATCACGTCACGGAAGTACGCCGACCCGTCCTGGCGCTCGCGGGCGACGATATCGGAGTTCCAGGACTGCCGGGGCCCGACGCCGAAGGGCCGGACCGACGACTCGACGACCGAGCCCGCCTCCAGCACCGCGGGGTCGGGCTCGCCGTCGGGCCCGCGGACGGCGTCGATGCGGATGTTCATCCACCCCGGTGTGAGCGCGACCAGCCCCTCCTCCGTCGAGTGAAAGTCCCAGACCTCCTCGAAGGGGGCCTCCACCCGCACCGACCGCTCGTACGTTGGCATACCCGGACTTGTGGCGAGAGCGGCAAAACGCCAGCGGTCCGGAGGACGCCATCGCCAGGAGGCACTCCTCGCCAGGGCGAGCCAGTATCGAGCGTCGAAACTGGCACGAGCCACTTTTGATTCGGGCAGAGATTGGTGCACGTGTTCGATTGCCGCCCACGCAACAGTACACGTCGGACCAGTGCGGTCTCCCCGGTTATCGGTATCGTCCTCCTCGTCGCGGTCACGGTCATCCTCGCCGGCGGGTCTTCGGTCATGTTCTTGCAGTTGGCCGATGGTCCCGACCCGATTCCCCAGACTCGGTTCCAGTTCTCGTACGACACGGATGCGAACGCGGTGACGGTCACCCACGGAGGCGGCGACACCGTCACGGCAGCCAACACCGGGAGACTCGCGGTTGTCATCGACCGGGCCAACGGTCAACAGCGGGTGACGTGGGCGGACACCGATGGCGGAGTCGTCGACATTAGCGCCGGGGAACTCTCGGCCGGCAACAGTGTCACCATCGACGACGCGACCGGGGCCGATTCCGGTGACCGAACCGTCTCTTTCACCCTCCAGCAGGGGGATGTAATCCGGCTCGTCTGGACCGCACCATCCGGTGGAGCGACTGCCGAACTGACCAGTGACACTGTCCCCTCGCTGGTGGGTGGCTCACTCCCACTCCTCGACGGTGATGGGACGGTTGTCACGGGCACAACAGCGCGCGAGAGTGACGGCGCGGCGGGGGTTACAGTCGGCCCGAGCGGTGTACAGGCACTCGGGAGTCTGGCCGATATCGACAGTGACGGGACGCGTGAGCTTCCCTACGTCGACACCGCTGGGAGCCTCCGCCTCACCGATAGCGACGGTGAGACGGAGACCCTCGTCGACGCGAGTAGCGCTCCCGCGGCCGAGTTGCCCGACACGGACAAGACGCTGCTCGCGACTGGAACCTGGAACGGGAGCGACCAGTCGGTGTTCTACGCGAACGACGACGACTCGCCGAGTCCGGCGATTTACCGCGTCTCGTCCGGCGACTCCCCGACCGAAGTCGCCAGCCTGGCTGCAAACGGAACCGACAGCGTCCTGGGTATCGGCGATATCGACGGCGACGGCACGGCCGAGCTCGTCTACACGGGCAGTTCACAGGAAGTTCGGTATCTCGAGCCGGACGGAACGCGGCGGACAACTGGTTTTACGTCGGGCTCCGATGTGGGTATCGGGAACGGGCAGCTGCCCGACATCGATGGCGATGGAACCGATGAAGTGTTGCTCGTCGACGGAAGCAACGACATCCGGCTCCTCGACGCGAGTGGCCCGGAGTCCACGCCTGCACAGAGCGGTGTCGACGCGGCAAAATCACCCGTAACCGCCGCGGACGTCGACGGTGACGGAGCCCAGGAGATTGTCTACATAGACGATAGTTCGACAGCGGTGGAGTATATCGACGACATTTCCGGCTCCGCCACAGTCGAGACACTCACTGACGAGACCGGCAGTCCGGTGTCCGGTGACAAGGCGACCGGGGTCGTGTCGTAGCGGCTGTAGCGGGCCACAGGCTGCTGGGCTCACTCACCCTGAAACGCCGAGATAACCGTATTCGAGGCGTCGGGGTCGGCCGCGATAATATACCGTTCGCCCGCTTCCAGGCGCGTTTCGGAGGTCGCTGTCCGCTCTCCTCCGGCTCCAGAGATAACGAGGCTCCCCTCCGGAAGGTCGACATCGTCGAGAGGTTGTCCTGCTATCGGCGACTCAGGGGCGACGTTGATATCGAACACTTCCATCTCACCGGTGACGTCCTCGAACGTCCGCACGTCGCTCCCGCTGAGTGCGTTCACTGCAGTTTTGACACTCGCACGCTCCGGGAAGACGACTTCGTCGACGAGTTGTTCGTATTCGTCGCCATCGGCGTCGGTGATCCGCGCGACCGTCCGGATGTCGGGTTGGAACCGTCTCGCAGCCAGGCAGACCGCGAGGTTCGTGCTATCGCTGTTTGTCAACGCGCCGATAACAGTCGTACTGTCCGTGAGAACGGTCGACAGCACGGACGGCTTTGTCGCGTCGCCTGCCACGACCTCGACCTCGTCCGATTCCTGCTCGCGCGCGCGGTCCGGGTCCCGCTCGATAATCGTTACTCGGTGTCCGCGTTGTTTGAAAAACTGCGCGACTCGAAATCCGACGCGTCCGCCGCCAGCGATCGCTATTTCACCGTTGATAGTCACACATCTTACATACGGCGGGACGCATTAAAGCCCGCTGCTTGGGAGACTGTCGTCGTCCGGTTTGTCGAATCTCATCGGTGTCGCCTCCAGTGGCGCTCCTTCTCATACGGTCGTGCGTACGCAATTTCAGCAGTCTCGGGGAGAATCGACTTGTCGGACCACGGAACCCGTCTTCTGCTTCGTGGTCTTGAAAGGAAGTACGCACGACCGTATCAGCAGGCTCTCAGAGATGTCCCGAGACATTGTCAGAAACGTCGTGCTGAATAGAGCGGGTGCATGGGATTTTGGCTTGCTACTCGTTTAGAGTTCGCTACATATCCCGGCCGAATGTAGTACGAAGAGTCGTGGTACCTTGCCCCTCAGAAGCGTTATGCCTCTACCAACCATACAGTTGTTTGTAATGGCAAACGGCAAGGTTGATTTCTTCAACGACACAGGCGGCTACGGTTTCATTTCGACTGACGACGGCGACCTCGACGACGACGAAGACGTGTTCTTCCACATGGAGGACGTCGGCGGCGAAGACCTCACGGAAGGTACTGAGGTCGAGTTCGACATTGAGTCCTCACCAAAGGGGCCTCGCGCGGCGAACGTCCTTCGGCAGTAACAACAGACACCTGTCGCTCACAGCGACGGACAACAATCTCGATTTTTCAACTGGTCCGACATCCGAGCTGACGCTATCCGTACGCTCTGTCTCGAATGCTCGGTTTAGCTCGTCAGTGACTGGTCGCTCGTGACCGACTCGTACCCTGTATTCACCTATGGAAGCGCTGCTACCGAGATAAACCACCGTTTTCGACAAAACAGTTGCGCCGTCCCGGTGTCTGCCGCTCTCCCACCCAATCGGCGGCCCAGACCGTCGTGCGGTGCGGTTGCTGTCTGGCTATAGCAGTTGCTAACGGTGGGCCTCGGCCGACCACTGATAATTGTTGTACCGATTGACCGGCGCTTGCCCGCATCGGGGTCGGCAAGCGCCGGGAACAGACGACAATACTCACTACCAGTCGTTCCAGCAGTAAAATCTGGAACGTCGCTCGGTGGACCATCAGCCGCATCTGGGACCACACCGGGGAAATCCCCGAGGAAGGACCACTCAACTCCGACATGAAGAACCAACGGTGCTGGAAGAGATTGTTGAACGGTGTGCTAACCGAGCTATTGGCACGATAGCGGTCGGCCACCCGAAGAGCATCCGCGAGGGTGAAGACTGGGGCAGGCACGGGAACAAACGCCTGCATGACTGGGCGTTTGAAACCATCCTGATACTGCCGGCTGTCCGTCTGTGAAGCATCTCGCCATCCCGGGGTGGCAAGTCTCTTCACGAAGGGACAGCCGGCAGTATGAGTTACACCGAGTACAGAGCCGAGGAACGTGGTATCAACGGAGAGCGGGTTGCTGATACGGTCGTGCGTACGCAATTTCAGCAGTCTCGGGGAGAATCGACGTTT
>CAZOWU010000067.1:0-10404 GCA_964583735.1 uncultured Halobacteriales archaeon
CAGTGAAGCCGTCTCGCATCCCCGGAACGGGTCCGTGACGGCCCCGGTCCGTCTCACATCCCCGGAACGGGTCCGTGACGGCCCCGGTCCGTCTCACATCCCCGGCTGGTGCTCGCCGAAGACGTCCCGCATCGCGTCACAGACCTCGCCAGTCGTCGCGTAGGTCTTCACCGCGTCGATGATGTAGGGCATGAGGTTCTCGTCGCCGCTGGCGGCTTCCCGCAGCGCCTCGAGGCGCTCCTCCACGTCGGCGTCGTCGCGCCGCTCCCGGAGCGCAGCGACGTTTTCGTTCTGGCGGCGTTCCTCCTCCGCGGAGACCTCCTCGATGTCGACCTCCTCCTCCTCGTCGACCTGATACTTGTTGACGCCGACAATGACCCGCTCCTCCTCCTCCTGTTCGCGCTGGCGCTCGAAGGCCACATCCTGAATCTGTCGCTGGACCCACTGCTCCTCGATGGCCTTGCGCATCCCGCCGCGGTCGTCGACTTCCCGGATGATCTCGAGTGCCTCTTCCTCCAGCTCGTCGGTGAGGCTCTCGACGTAGTAACTCCCGCCGAGCGGGTCGATAGTGTCCGCGGCACCGGACTCGTGGGCGAGGATCTGCTGGGTCCGCAGGGCCGTCCGGACCGACTCCTCGGTCGGGATCGACAGCGCCTCGTCCTTGCCGTTGGTGTGGAGGCTCTGGGTCCCCCCCAGGACTGCCGCGAGCGCCTGGTAGGCGACCCGGACGATGTTGTTGTCGACCTGCTGGGCTGTCAGCGTCGAGCCCGCCGTCTGGGTGTGGAATTTCAACTGTTTTGACTTGGGGTTCTCGGCACCGAACCGCTCCTCCATGATCTGGGCCCACATCCGCCGGGCCGCGCGGAACTTCGCGACCTCCTCGAGGACGTTGTTGTAGGAGGCAAAGAAGAAGGAAAGCTGCGGGGCGAAGTCGTCCACGTCGAGCCCGGCATCGATGGCGGCCTGGACGTACTCGATCCCGTTGCCCAGCGTGAAGGCGATCTCCTGGGCCGCAGTCGAGCCGGCCTCGCGGATGTGGTAGCCGGAAATGGAGATGGTATTGAAGTTCGGCACTTCCCCGGCACAGAACTCGAAGATGTCCGTGATGATCCGCATCGAGGGACCTGGCGGATAGATGTAGGTGTTCCGGGCGATGTACTCCTTGAGGACGTCGTTCTGGATCGTGCCCCGCAGCTCCGAGCGGTCGACGCCCTGCTTGTCGCCGACCGCGATGTACATCGCGAGCAACACCGAGGCGGGGGCGTTGATCGTCATCGACGTGGAGACCTCGTCCAGCGGGATCCCGTCGAAGACCGTCTCCATGTCGTCCAGCGAGTCGATGGCGACGCCGGTCTTGCCGACCTCCCCCGCCGACATGGGGTCGTCGGAGTCGTGCCCCATCTGGGTCGGCAGGTCGAAGGCCGTCGAGAGTCCGGTCTGGCCCTCGTCGATCAGGTAATTGAAGCGCTCGTTGGTCTCGCTCGCGGTACCCATGCCGGCGTACTGGCGCATCGTCCACAGCCGACCGCGGTACATTGTCGGGTAGACACCCCTGGTGTACGGCTCCTCGCCCGGGAAGCCAAGATCCTCCTCGTAGTCCAGGTCGGCGGTATCGACCGGCGTGTACAGCGGGTCGACTTCCTGGCCACCGGTGTCGGTGTCGAAGGTTCCCTTGCGCTCGCCAAACCGCTCGAGTACCGGCGAGAGCGTCTCCTCCTCCCAGGCTGCTTTCCCCTCGCGGATGGTCTGCAGGTCGTCCTGGTCAAACATGACCTACCCTTCGGCCCCAGTCCCTTAAACCGTGTCGGGGGTCGGTCGAACCTGGTGGAAACGGGTATCGACCCCGAGTCAGTCTCCGGTGTCGTACTTGTAGGTCGCCTCCTCGGGGTCGATGCCGAAATCTTCCGGTCCTTCCTGGGGCTCGGTATCCTCCTCCTCGCGGGTCGCCCGCTTGAACGCCCGTCGCAGGCGCGGCGGCATCCGGAACCGCTCCACGTCGACGCGCATCGGCACGGCGCTCGGGGTGACGGTCTCCTGTTTTTTCGTGAGACGCTCGCGGAGGTGGTCGGGAAGCTGTGACACTTCGACCCGCTCGAAGCCAAACTGCCGGAGGTAGTCCGGCTCGTCGATGAAGGCGTAGACGACCTCGAACCCATCGTCGCCCGCTGTCTGGGCCAGCCGCTCGACGACGTGGGCGCCCACGCCCTGGCCGCGCCACTCCTCCAGCACCCCGAGGCTGGTCAACTCGCAGACCTCCCCGTCACCGGTCTTGTCGACACGGACGCGGCCGAATCCGGCCCGCTCGTTGGCCTCCTCGTCGACCGCGACGACGTAGTCCCGGGAGCGAAATCCCACCTCGTCGAGCCCCATCTCCTCGATGTGGTCGAGCAGCCACGCCTCGTCTCGGTTGCGGGCGTCCCGGACGTACATACGAACTGATTCGACGGCCGCGGTCAAAGGATTTCCGGCGGTGAACGTGGGCTGTCCTGGCACTGCAGCCTGCCACTCCGACCCGGATGAGGAACCCTCGGGGCGCTCCGGGGGTGATGCTCACCTCACACAAGTACTTTGACCCGACTGCTCGTGGATACACACATGTCCGAGTCAAAGGGGCTCGAAGTGGCCTACGAACCCGACGAGGCGTTCGTGCGCTCGAGCAATATCCACCAGTTCATGCAGGCACACGGTATCGAGAGCTACGACGAACTCCACCGCCGGTCTGTCGAGGACGTCGAGGGTGTCGCGGACTCGGGGCTGGAGTGGTTCTGGGACGACGTCGTTGACCACCTCGGGCTGGAGTTCTACGAGAACTACGACCAGGTACGCGACGACAGCGACGGACCGCAGTTCACCGACTGGTACGTCGGGGGCGAACTCAATATCGCCCACAACGTCGTCGACCGCCACGCCCGGGTCGACAGCGGCACGCGCAACAACGTCGCCACCATCTGGGAGGGCGAGGACGGCGAGGTCCGGGAGATGACCTACCACGACCTCCACCGTCAGAGCAACCAGGTGGCGAACTACCTGGAAGCCCGCGGTGTCGGCACCGGCGACACGGTCGGCCTCTACATGCCGATGGTCCCGGAGGTCGTCTCCATCATGTACGGCTGCTTCAAAGTCGGCGCCATCGCCGTCCCCATCTTTTCGGGGTTCGGTGTCGACGCCACCGCCACGCGGATCGCCGACTCGGAGTGTTCGGTACTCTTTACCGGTGACGGCTTTCTCCGGCGCGGCTCGGAGATCCACCTCAAACAGCAGGCCGACGACGCCATCGCCGAGGCCGGCCACGTCGAACACACGGTCGTCTACTCCCGGCTGGGCCACGAGGCCGGTTCCGGGACCGTCCCCTGGACCGACCGCGACGAGTGGTGGGCCGAGGCCATCGAACCGCAGGACGACGCCTACGACACGAAATCGCTGTCCTCGGACCAGGAGTGTATGCTGCTGTACTCGTCTGGCACCACCGGCAAGCCGAAGGGGATCGTCCACACGCACGCTGGCGGGCTGGTCCAGCCGGCGAAGGAACTGTACTTCGCGTTCGACCACAAGCCCGGCGACCGCTTCTTCTGGGTGTCGGACATCGGCTGGATGATGGGGCCCTGGACGCTGGTCGGCAACCACGTTTTCGGGGGCACGGTCGTCATCTACGAGGGGGCACCCGACTACCCCGAGCCCGACCGGTTCTGGGAGCTGATCGACCGCCACAAGGTCAGCGCGTTCGGTGTCTCGCCGACCGCGATCCGTGCGCTGCGGAAACACGGCACCGAGTGGGTCGAAGACCACGACCTCTCCTCGCTGCGCCTGCTGGGCTCGACCGGCGAGCCCTGGGACCCCGAATCCTGGGAGTGGTTCCTCGAGCACGTCGGCGGGGGCGACACGCCGGTCGTGAACATCTCCGGCGGGACGGAAATCTTCGGCTGTTTCCTCCAGCCCTCCCCTGTGCACGCACTCAAACCCGGGACGCTCGCCGCGCCTGCGCTCGGCATGGACGTCGACATCGTGAACAGGGCCGGCGAGTCCGTCGCCGACGAGGGCGAACGCGGCTATCTGGTCTGTCGATCCTCGGCGCCTTCGATGACGAAGTCGCTGTGGAGCGGCGACGAGCGGTACCTCGAGGAGTACTGGAGCACCTTCGAGGACAGGTGGAACCACGGCGACTGGGCCCGCAAGGACGAGGACGGCTTCTGGTTCCTGGAGGGCCGGGCCGACGACGTACTCAACGTCGCCGGCCGGAAGGTCGGGCCCGCGGAGGTTGAGGGGACACTCATCGAGCACGAGGCGGTCAACGCCGCCGTAGCCATCGGGGCACCCGACGACACGACCGGGACGGCCGTCGTGACCTACGTCATCCTGAACGAGGGCTACGAGCCCTCCGAGACGCTGCGCGGGCGACTGCGCGACCAGGTCGGCGAAGAACTGGGCAAGCCGTTCCGACCCCGCGAGGTACTGTTCGTCGACGAGTTCCCCGAGACACAGAGCGGGAAAATCGTCCGGCGGATCATCCAGTCGGTCTACACCGGCGAGGAGGTCGGCGACCTCTCGAGTATCGACAACCCCGACGCAATCGAGAAGATCGAGCAGGCGAGCTAGGTCACTCGAGTGCAGCCCCACAGGCCGAACAGAAGACCGCGTCCGGGTCCGGTGACTCGCCACAGTCCGGACAGACGTTGTTCCCGGTCGTGGTAGCCGCGTCGCTCGTTCCCGTGGCGCTGCCGCCCGTCAACCCCCCATCGGTCCCAGCTCCGTTGCTCTCCGCCCCAGGGTCGGCCCCGGATGACAGGGGGTCTTCGCCGTCCTCGTCGCCCGGTGGTGTGTAGACGCGGGTATTGCTCACGTCGTCGGTCACCTGCGGGTCCGCAGGACCGGTGTCGATGGTCGGCGAGTCGTCGGTGCTGTCCACGGCACGCCCGCTCTCCGCCGAGCCTGCTGGACCCTGGGGTGGGTCCATCGGCGAACTGGACGGCCCCTGAGACGAACCCGAGGACGCCGACCCCGTCGAGTTCGTCGAGGCACTCGAGGAGGTAGCGGTGGCTCCGGGACCGGAGCTGGACCCACCAGGGGTACCCTTTCGAGTGGTCGTCGGGCGTGTGAACTCCGGATACCGCTGGCCGGTCCGCAGTTCCGACCGCGGAACGTCTGGCTCCCGGGTCCGGTTGACCACGCTGGCGAATGTCTGGACCAGCAGGTAGAGAACTGACAGCCCGACCGGGAGCGCGACGGCCACGGCAACGGCTGCGGGCAGTGTGACACCGGCGACGGTCACGCTCCCGCCGACGAGCCAGACCGCGCCGTCGACCCCTACACTCCCGGCGACGCCCTCGGTGACTGCTACGAGATACTCCTGGCGTCCGGCGAGAACGGCAGCCCCGGTCAGAAGGGCGACAGCGAGAGACAGAAAGCTCAGCGCCGCGACCGTCGCCAGCGTCCGGGGCAGGGACAGCGAAAAGACCCGGTAGCCGTACGCGACGGTCCGCACGAGCAGGAACAGCGCCGCGAAGACGAGCACGACGAAGACCGGCCACGGCGGCCCGTCCAGGGCAACGGTCGCCGCGACGGCCGCCACGAGGAGGATGGCCGGCGGTGCAAGCAACACTGCCGGATGGTCGTACCGGTACCGCTGTGCGATGTTGCCGCTCGTGTTTGTCAACTGGCCGATGAGGAGCCCCGCTGCGAGGACGGCTGGGACCAGCACCCAGGCCGCGAGTGTGACAGCGACGATGCCGGTCTGCGCGTTGCTCCAGGGCTGCGGGGACAGCGAGACGTTCAGCGCGTCCGCGGCGAAGGTGAGTGCGGCGCCCGAGAGCCCGACCCACAGCGCGTAGACGACGAGGGCGAGCAGTCCGCCACCGAACACCCGCCCCTCCTCGCTGGCCGCGAGTCGGAACGAGGAGACAAGTTTCTCCCGCTGTCCGGCCATATCAGGGGCGCCCGACGCGGAGCGTCACCACGCCGGAGAGGCCGAGTTCGTCGCCGGGGCGGACGGGTCGGCGGTCGCCCTTCTGGATGTGTTCGCCGTTCACGACCGTCGGGTTGTCGCCGAGGTCCACGACGTAGAACTCGCTGTCCTCGCGGACGAAGCGGACGTGCTCGCGGTGGACGCGGACCGCCTCGTCCTCGTCCCCGTCGGTGTCCATGATCATCCGCCGGACCTGCCGGCCCACGGCGTCGCCATCCACGACCCGAACCTCACGCCCGCGGGCACTGAGAGTCAAGACCTCGGGTGCGGGTTCGGCGTCCGCGGCTTCCGGCTCCCCGGCCGCGTCCGCTTTCGCGGCACCACCGCTAGCTTCGTCACCGTCAGGCCGGTGGGATTCGAGGGATTCGCCACAGGAGGGGCAGTAGACGTCGTCCGCTTCGACGTCCGTGCTACACTCGGGGCACTCGGTCAGCAACTCGGGGTCGGACCCGGTGTCGGTCAGGTCCGCGCCACACGAGGCACAGAAGTTGTCGTCTTCGGCGACCTCCGTACCGCAGTCGGGACAGGCTGGCTGCGCTTTCTCCTCCTCATCCTCGTCCGCCTCCGGGAGGTGGGAGACATCCGTGCCACACCCGGGGCAGAATCGGGCGTCTGCTGTCACCTCCGTGTCACACTCTGGACAGCTGAGCGCGTCCGACGGCTCCTGGTCGTCGTCATCCGCTGGGTCAGCCTGCTCCTGCTCGTCAGCGCCTCCCTGCTCCTCGGCATCTTCCGGTTCGTCTCGTTCTGCCTCCACTCCTCGCTCTTCCGGTGCCTCGGACGCGCTTTCCTCGGCAGAGCTCTCCGTGGCGCTGCTGCCGGCTTCCTGGTCTTTTGCTGCCGATTCGATTGGCTCGAACTCCCCCCAGGAGTCCTCCGGTTCCGCGTCCGGCTCCTCTGACTCCGCGGACGCGCCGGGTTCGACCGGTTCGGCATCCCCGTCTCCACCGTCAGCATCGGCTGACGAGTCAGGGTCGTCGGAAGACTCGTCACCGGCGAGCTCGCCCGAGTCACCGGAGGCGAACTCCTGTCCGCCGCCCGTGCTGGATGCATCTCCGTGCTCGGCCGCGTCCACACCGGTGGAATCCTGCTCGTCGACTGACTGCTCGGCCGCGGATGCCCCGTCGTCGGCAAGTGGTTCGTGGTCGTCGCCGGAAGCGACCCCGTCGTCCAGGGCGCCACTCTCAGCGGTGTCGGAGGCAGGCGAGTCAGCTTCCGTCGCTTCCTCCGCGTCCGGGCCGGGCTCGGTCTCGGCGTCGTCCTCGTGTTGCCACTCCCCGCAGTCGGGGTTTGTACACCAGCCGCCGGCGGCCGTCGGGTCGAACTGCTCACTGCACACCGGACACTCGACTATTGAACCCGCGCCTTCGCTCATGGCCTGATTTGCCCGTATCTAACTAAAAAAGCTGTGGCCCGTTTCAGATCTTGCGAACGGCGTGGAACAGTGTCAGCTCCTCTGCCTGGTAGACGTTGACAACTCGTTGATGGTGGTTATGAGCCCGACGGAGAACGCGAACAGGTCGACCCAGGCTGGCGATTACAGCCGGTCCAGGACAGCCGCCGTCACGTCATCGGTGTCAGCCTCGCCCCCGAGGTCCGGGGTGTGTGGACCCTCTGTGAGCGTTGCCTCCACGGCGTCCCGGACCCGGGTCGCCTCCGCGGAGTCCTCGAGATGGTCGAGCAGCATCGCCGTGGAGAGCAGCATGGCCGCGGGGTTAGCAGTTCCCTGCCCGGCGATGTCGGGCGCGGAACCGTGAACTGGCTCGAACAGCGCGTTTTCGTGACCGATGTTGGCACTCGGGAGCAACCCGAGTCCGCCGACCAGCCCGGCTGCCAGGTCGGAGAGCATGTCGCCGGCCAGGTTCGGGCAGATGACCACGCCGTAGTCCTCGGGGTGGGTGATGAGGTGCATCGCCAGCGCGTCCATCAGCGCGGTGTCGTAGTCCGCGCCGTCGCTCGCGGTTGCACCGCTCGCGCGTTCGTCGGTGCGTGGCACCGACTGCTCCTCGGCAACCCGCTCGGCAGTCTCCAGAAAGAGGCCGTCGGTCTCGCGCATGACGTTTGCCTTGTGGGCGACCGTCACATCGTCGTAGCCGTTTTGCTTGGCGTACCGGAAGCCGTACTCCGCGATCTCCCGGGAGGCTTCCTCGGTGACGACACGGGTCAGCGTCCGCACGCCGTCGGTCACTTCGGCCTCGATCCCCGAGTAGACACCCTCGGTGTTCTCCCGGACGAAGACCAGGTCGGTCTCCGGCTTCACCGCGTCCAGCCCGGGGTACGCTCGGGCCGGGCGGACGTTCGCGAACGAGCCGACCACCTCCCGCAGCGGAAGGATCACGTCGGCGGCTGTCTCGCCGGCCGCGCCAAACAGCGTCGCGTCCGCAGCATCCGCCGCGGCGCGAGTCTCCGCCGGGAGCGCCTCACCGGTCTCCTCCAGCGTGGTGTCGCCTGCCTCCGCGTGGACGAACTCGAGGGCTACGGGCAGGGCCTCCAGCACCGCTACGGCCGCCGGCATCACTTCCTGCCCGATCCCGTCGCCAGGGATGACCGCGATCTCGTGAGTCATGCCCGCACCTGTGCCCGGCGGGCGCATGGGGGTTTCGGTCGCGCAGGCTGGCGGCTCGTCCGAGTCACGCCGCCCGGAACAGCAGGCCGCGAGTCGCGCCCTCGTCAGCCCCGGACCGAGAGGTCACAGCACGAGTGGCCGACGGAGCCGAGTCTGTAAAGAGCGACCGTTAAGCATTAGCATAGCACCCGCCAGAGACAAGCCATGGACGACATCTTCGTCGCGAGCCTGATGTCCACGGACATCACCGCGGTGACGAGCGACACGCTCGTCGAGGACGCCGCCCAGCGTCTTCGAAACGAGCAGATCGGGTCGGTGGTCGTCGTCGACAACCACGGACGGATCGAGGGGATCCTCACGAACACGGACTTCGTCGCGATCGTGGCAAAGAGCCAGCCGAAGGCCGAAACCACCGTCGAGCGATACATGACCGACCAGGTGATCACCGTCGACCCCCAGGACCCGATCCGGGACGCCGCGGACACGATGGTCACCTACGGGATCAGCCACCTCCCCGTCGTCGACGCCGAGGACACCGTCATCGGGATGCTCTCCTCGACCGACCTCACTACGTACCTCTCCGGCATCCACGAACCGTCTCCCGCCTGATACTGCCGGCTGTCCCTTCGTGAAGATATTTGTCACCCCGGTATGGCGAGATTCTTCACAGACGTACAGCCAGCAGTATGAGCCCAGCCCCGGGAGGCCGCCTCTTCGCGGACGCTATACCGGGTCGGCCACGAACGTGACCCCCTCGACGGCGTCGGCCGGGAGCGCGTCGACCACGGTCGTGTCGAGTTCGACCACGACCTGCACGGACTCACCAGGGGAAAGCGCCTCGACCGCGACCGCAGTCAGGTCGCGCTGGCGCGGGCCAGTGACCTGCGCAGCCACCCACGCAGGGAAATTGAGGACGTCGGGCGCAGCGCCGTCGATGTCGGCCGTGAGGTCGACGGCTACGTCGCCGTCGTTGACCACGAGGAAGGCCACCCGATCCCCAGCGGACGGGTTCGGGAACCGGCCGTCTGCGGTCTCGCCGACGTAGGTCAGCGCGTTCATGTTGGCGTCCCGGAGCTGGATCCCCTGGAGGTCGCCGTTCCCGTCGGCGAGGACGTGCTCGGAGTCGAGGACAGCGGGGTCGTCGACCACGAGGCGGACGCTCGTCTCCGGGCTCGGGCCGCGGTCGCGGTCGTCGTCATCGTCGCCGTCCCCGTCCTCGTCCTCCGCCACGTCGTCGCGGTCCTCGTCACCCCCGTTTTCGTCCTGGTCGTCGTCCTGGTTGTCCCCGCTGTCGTCCGCGCTACCGTCCTCGCCGGAGTCCTCGTCCGTGCCACCGCCTGGCCCCTGGTCGTCGTCCCCGCTGGTGAGGCCAACCGAGGGCTCGATCCCCTCCGGGGAGAGCGCCCGGACCCCGACGGGAACCCACCGTTCGGGCCGGTCGCCGGGGCCGAGTCCGAAGGCCCCGGAGCCGAGAACCGCCCCGCTCCCGGTCAGCAGCGTGCCGGCGCTGATCACGAAATTCCGGCGGGACGTCATGGGGGTCTGTTCACGTGAAGAAAACGCTCGGTAGGGTCTTTGTTCTTGCCCTCTTGAATGTCGTATGGGAAAGCTTGAACCGAAGCGAATCACCGAAACCGTTGCCGGCCCGAGTCTTCAAGCAGGGCCTGAAAACCACAAGCAGACGGGTACGACGCTTCAAGCGAGTCAATACAAAGTGGGTACAGCTCTAACAACTGATTACCGCGAGACAAGCGGAGACTACCAACAATGAAACTCACAAGACGAAACGCACTCATCGGACTCGGATCGCTCGTTGCAGGCAGCGGCGCGCTCGTCGGTACGGGCGCATTCAGTAGTGTCGAGGCAAACAGAACCGTGA
>CAZOWU010000068.1:0-10270 GCA_964583735.1 uncultured Halobacteriales archaeon
TGTTGAATAGCGGCCTCTGAACCAAGATGGAGCAACACCGAAATTACGATCGTTAGTGTCAACCGCTGATAAGGCAACTCAAATTCCGACCACTACAGTCACCACCGCTGTTCAATACGGCAGGTTGATGCGGCGTGAGAGTTGAATCGCATTGATCAAACTCGATATGCGGGGTACTATCAGGGAAGTTGTGTCTGCCTGGGCTGTCCCTGAGAGGGGGCAGCCTGCTATTTTATTTATCCAGCCAGCGCTGGACACCCTCTATGCCTCCTCTTCTTCAAGGAGATTCTGGGTGCGATCTGTCGGTGGTTTTTTAGGTCCAACACATTTACTTGAAGAAGAATCGCAAGCAAGCGGCGACCACCCCGAAGTCACCGCTTCAATTCAAACAGGCAAGATTTGCCACGCTTCAGAAAATCGCGGGACGGCTCGCTGGTGATCTCATGTGAAAACAGGAGAAATTCGAGTGGGCCGGGGCGGATTTGAACCGCCGGCTTCCTCCGTGTGAAGGAGGTATCATAACCGGACTAGATCACCGGCCCTGCTGATTCTGGCTACCGCGGGGCCGGACTTAAGAATTATCTTCGCCTACTCCGCGTCGTCGTCCCGCCCGAGTCGCTCCCGGGCCTGACCGATGGCTTTCTCCGCCTCGCCCTCGGCACGACCCTGGAGTTCTTTCAGGTCCGCCTTGACCTCCTCCAACCGACTCGCGTCTGGCTCTTTCTCCTCGCCGGTCAGTTCCGTGACCCGCTCCTGGATGGGTTCGATCTCTTCGCTGATACCTTTCTTCGCCGTCTCGCCCGCGCGTTTCAGGTAGTACCGGGTGTCCGTGAAGTGCTTATTCATATCTGACCTTATGCGAAGGTCGGATATAGTCCTTGTGGAGATACGATACCGATCCGCACGACACCTGCGAGCGCCTCACGGCCCAAGATACCCCCGTCGCACTCAGTACTCCGGATTCTCCTCGCGGGCTCCCTCACGCCTGTTGACAACGCGTGCGAGCGTGAACAGCGCGTCCGAGAGGCGGTTGAGGTAGACGATGGCAGTCTCGTTGACGGCTGCCTCCTCGGAGGCGAAGGCGACCGCGCGGCGCTCGGCGCGGCGACAGACCGCACGGGCGTGGTGCAGGCGAGCCCCGGGGTCGGAGCCGCTGGGGAGAATGAATGACTCGAGGGAGTCGAGTTCGTCGTCGTAGCTGTCGATCCACGCCTCGAGTTGGTCGACGTGTTTCTCGCGGACTGCGGGGTCGTCTTCGTCGGGTTCGGGGTTGGCGAAGTCGGCCTGGACGATGTGGAGGTGGTTCTGGACCTCCCGGAGCTGTGTATCGACGTCGTCGTGACCGGTCGGCCGGACCGTCCCGACCAGGGCGTTGAGCTCGTCGACGGTGCCGTAGGCCTCGATGCGCCCGCTGGCCTTCGAGACGCGGTCCATGTTCCGCAGGTCGGTCATGCCCTCGTCGCCGCGGCCGGTGTAGACCTTCATGCCCCTACTGGGGTCGCCACGAACTTAGCTGTTCAGTCGCTGGCCGTGTCGCCGGTGCTGTTCTCGTCGCGGGAGCTGTCCAGACCGGGACCCTCGGCGTACACCGAGTACGTCATCACGCCGAGGCCGACGGCAGTAAACACACTCTGAACGCTGACGCTGGTTCCCAGGCCGAGTCCGAGATACTGGTGGCCGACACCGCCGGCCAGCGCCCCCACGGTGAGCAGTCCGATCCCGATAGCGAGGGCACGCAGCGCGGACGACCCGGTCCGTTGCGCCGCCCGGGCCGACAGGGCGGTCAGCATTCCACCGCAGACCAACGTGACGGTCTTGGCCGCAACGAGGAGCACCTGGACCTCACCGGCTACCATGTATACTCCGCCATGGCTCGGCGTGGGCGATCAGTCAACTTATATTCGGTGAGGGTTCCTACCGCGTGAGAATCCGGGTCACTCGGTGTACAGCGAGTAGACGATGACCGCGAAACCGACGGCGACGAGGGCGCTCTCGACGAGCAGGCCGACCTGGATCTGGAAGGAGAATACCTGGTCGAGCACCCCCGCGAGCAGCGTTCCAAAAGTCACGAACCCGAACCCGAGCGCGAGTGCTCGCAAGGCGGGGGCGCCAGTCCTGCGGTAGGCCTTGTAGGAGAGATAGGTGATCAGCGCGCCCAGGAGCAGCGTCAGCGTCTTCAGCGCGATGATGGCAACCGGTGTCGTGACCTGGTGTGGACTCATGTTTCCTTGCGCACCTCCGACCAGAGGTCGGCGAGGCGTTCGTCTGCCGACCGGGGCCGACGCGCGATGTCGGCCTCGAACTCCCGGTCCTCCGAGAGCCCGATAACTACCTCCTCGAACGCGACGACGTACCGGCTGGCGTGCTGGCCGTCCGGCCGGACCGCGATCCCTTCGTCGAGTAGCGATGCTTCCGTCAGCAGGTCGAGTTTCCGATAGGTCGTTGACAGGGGGACGTCCGCGGCCTCTGCGACCTCGTCGGCGGTCATCGGTTCCCCCAGCGCCCGCACGATGGCCCGACAGTCCGGGTCGTCCAGCGCGTCCAGCACCGCCTGCAGGTCCGGCGCATCGTCGTCCGCGAACGGGTCACGGACCATTCTATCCGGCTCTCGCCCCGCCACAGATAAAACCGCTCCGACATCCGGGCGGGATGGGACGACAGAGGGGGTGGCCACTGGGCCAGGTTGCCCGGCCGCGTGCTGGTCCCGCGCTGTGGAGGGCCACGCTGTCACCGTGTGTACCGTCTGCGCTGGTCAGACTCCTCGCGCTGGCGCCGGCGCAACAGCGCGATGAACAAAAGCGGCGAGAGCACCCCCAGCACGAGCATCGCAACCAGCGTCTGCAGCGCGGTCTCGTTCGCGGAGTTGGCCGGGCCGGAATCGTCGCCACCGCCGCCTTCGCCACCTTCACCACCGCCACCGCCGCCTTCGCCACCGCCACCGCTGTCCTCGCCACCGCCGCTCTCGCCGCCGGTCTCGGGCAGGTCGCCGACGA
Organism: uncultured Halobacteriales archaeon; assembly: GCA_964583735.1. Classification (GTDB taxonomy): domain Archaea; phylum Halobacteriota; class Halobacteria; order Halobacteriales; family Haloarculaceae; genus Salinirussus. Next base: position 2,994 of record CAZOWU010000068.1, read on the forward strand.
CGACGACCCCTTTCATCCCGACCCCGCGGTGTGGCGTGCAGTAGTACTTCAGGACACCCTCCGAGTTGAGGGCTCGCTCGTAGGTGAATCCCTCCTCCGAGGCGAGTTCGCTCTCGAAGTTCTCCGCCTCGTCGACCACGTTGTGCTGGCTGCCCTCGCCGGTCCACTCCCAGCGGACCGTCGTTTCGGGGTCGACCTGAACGGCGGCGGGGCCGAAGCCGAAAGCGCCGCCGTTTGCCTGGACGCCGACATCCACGGTCACCTGGTCCTGCCCGGTCGCGTCGACGACCGTCCCGTCGTAGTTGCCCACGTCCGAGAGCCAGCCGTCGAAGTCGGTCTGTGCGGCGGTCGTCCCGGCCGCCGAGGCGACGGCGACCGCCGCGGTCGCTCCGGCGCCGGCTCTCAGCAGCCCCCGCCGCGTGAACGCGCTCTCTCGGTCCATATCTGTGTCTGGCACGGTCGCCACTCATAAAACCGATTATTCGTTACGGCTCTGTGGACCCGCCCTGTCCCCGACGCGACTCGACGGGCCTTTCGACGCACGAACATGTTCAGGTACGTTCTCGCCCCCTAGTACTCCTACATCTGCTTAAGCTGTTGCTCCCCCCACGTTTGCGTGTAAGGTGACCCAAATGTTCGATACTTCGCGGCGACGGATGCTCCAGGCACTCGGGCTCGGTGGCGCGGCGACGCTCGCTGGCTGTGCCGGCGCACCGCAGACCGAGAGCGACCCACCGTCGACCGGCTCCGCCCCGGTCCAGACGGATACGGGCACGCCTGCGCCCAAACAGACCGACGTGGACTCGGTGGCCGCTGACCCGGCGGACCTCCCCGACCCGGTCGACCGGGACGAGCCTGCGACGGTCCAGGTCGACCTCGAGGTGCAGGAAGTGACCGCCGAGGTCGAGCCCGGCGTCACGTTCGACTACATGACCTTCGGCGGACAGGTGCCCGGCCCGATGGTCCGCGTGCGACGCGGTGACAGCATCGAACTCACGATCCGCAACCCCGAGGACAACGGGATGCCCCACAACGTCGATTTCCACGCCGCTTACGGGACCGGCGGCGGGGCAGCGGCGACGGGTGTCAACCCCGGCGAGCAGAACAAGCTGCGGTTCCAGGCCCGCTACCCCGGCGCGTTCATCTACCACTGTGCGGTCCCGAACCTGGATTACCACATCTCCGCGGGGATGTTCGGGCTGATCCTCGTCGAGCCCGAAGAGGGTCTCGAGGCGGTCGACCGGGAGTTCTACCTCGGCCAGCACGAACTGTACACCGACATGGCGACCGGCGAGGAAGGCCACCACGGCTTCGACTTCGAGGCGATGGCCGCCGAGGACCCCACCTACGTCCTCCTGAACGGCGAGAAGTACGCCTACGCCGCGGCCCGGCACGGCCCGCTGGAGGCGGAAGTCGGCGAGACCGTCCGGGTGTACATGGTCGACGGCGGTCCCAACGTCACCTCGAACTTCCACCCGATCGGCAACGTCTGGACGAACGCCTGGCCAAACGGCGCGGTCGCGGGTGACCCCGACCGATTCGCCCAGACGATGAAGGTCGCGCCCGGGAGCTGTTTCGTCGGGGAGATGGAGCTGCCGGTGACCGAGCGGATCAAGCTGGTTGACCACGCCCTCAGCCGGGTTGCTCGAAAGGGACTGCTCGCCGAGATCGACGTCGCTGGGCCCGAAAACGAGGGCATCTACGACCCGGACTTCGACGGCTCGGACCACGGGGACCCGATGTACAGTTAAGTACGGGCCGCTGTTCCCCCCCCGCTCACCCGGGAACCTTTTTTAATTCCCGACCTAACGGAGAGTGTGCTTTCGGTCGAACTGCACGCTCACTCCGACCGCTCGTACGACGGCCGCGACCCGGTCGAGCGGCTGCTCGAGCGGGCACAAACTGTGGGCCTCGACGCCCTCGCGGTCACCGACCACGACGCCATCGAGGCAAGCCTCGAGGCCGCGAACCTGGCTCCCGAGTACGACCTCGTCGGTATCCCGGGACTGGAAGTCACCAGTGCCGCGGGCCACGTGCTCGCGCTGGGCGTGTCCGAGCTGGTCCCCGAGGGTCTCTCCTTTGCGGAGACGCTCGAGCGGATCCACGACCTCGGGGGTGTGGCGGTCGTCCCCCACCCTTTTCAGACCTCCCGCAGCGGCGTCCTCGCCAATATTTCCGAGGACGCCCTCGCCGCTGCCGACGCCATCGAGATCTACAACTCCCGGCTGCTGACCGGGCGGGCCAACCGCCAGGCGGAGCGTTTCGCCCGCCGTCGCGGGCTCCCGATGACTGCAGGTAGCGACGCCCACATCGCCGAGATGGTCGGCCAGGCGGTCACTCACGTCGACACCGACGAGCGAAGCGCCGGCGCCATCCTCGAGGCGGTCCGTGAGGGACGGACGACCGTCGAGGGCCGGCGAACCCCGTTCTACATCAGCTTCCGCCAGGCCGCCGGTGGTGTCAAGCGCCGCGTGGGCAGCCGTATCCAGCGCCTGCGCAGCACGGCGAGCCGGGTCCAGCGTCTCCTCGACTGATGCGGGGTGCGGACCCCGGCCTCGTTCGCCAGGCGCTCGTCGACCGGGAGCCCCTGCCCGGTACGACTGGCTTTGCCGGCCGCCTCGGTGGCCGGCTCGTCCGGGACGTGCTCGGCCGGGAACCGCTGTACGCCGACCGCGAGGGGCGCGACTGGAGCCACGACCCTGCCGAACTGGCCGACCCCGTTGCCATCCCCGCGGGCCATATCCGACCGCTCGACGCGGGCGCCGAGGCGGTGTCCTGCAGCGAAGCCCCCGAGCCGATACCCCGCTGTGAGGCCCCCCAGCGAGTGTGGACGCTCCCCGACCCGGACCCGGTGGGCGGGCAGGCGGCCGTCGAGTCCGTCCGCCGGGCGCTCGACGCTGTCCTCGGGGAGATGGCCGCTGCTCCGGCCGACGGGCTGGCTATCGCCTTTTCCGGTGGCCTCGACTCGGCGCTACTCGCCGCCAGGCTGGAGGCACCGCTGTACGTTGCAGGCTTTCCCGGCAGTGACGACGTGGCCGCCGCCCGCGAGGGCGCGCGCCTGCTCGGCTGCGGGGCGAACCTGCGGGTCGTGGCGGTCGACCACGACCTGCTTCGCGCGGTGGTCCCCGAGGTGGTGGCGGCGACGGGTCGGACGAACCCGATGGACGTCGGTATCGCGGTTCCGCTGTTTCTGGCCGCTCGCGAGGCCGTAGCCGACGGCTACGACCGGCTGGCGCTGGGCCAGGGTGCCGACGAACTGTTCGGCGGTTACGACAAAGTCGCCAGCGCGCCCGCGGACCCCCGCGTCGAGGCTGCTACCGTCCGCGGGGCGCGCCGGGAAGTGCTCGGCTCGCTTCCCGACCAGCTTCCTCGCGATATCCTCGCGCTCCGGGCGGCAGGCGTCGAGCCCGTCACGCCACTGTTGCACGACCGGGTCGTCCGGGCGGCGCTCGCGCTCGGTGGAGACGCGCTCGCTGGCGGGGGCGAGCGCAAGCGCGCGCTCCGGCTCGCGGCCCGCGCGTGGCTGCCCGACCGGCTGGCATTCCGCGAAAAGCGGGCTGTCCAGTACGGTAGTGACGTCGACCGGGAACTCGCCCGCCTGGCCCGGCGAAACGGGTTCAAGCCCCGGATGGAGCACAACGTTGAGCGGTTCGTCGAGTCGCTCGTGGAGTGACCCGTCCGTTGGTCCCGTCCCTGGAGTCTGCTACGAGTCCACGGCCTCGATAGCGCGTTGCCCGACCTCCACCACGTCCGGTTCCAGTTCGTCTGCCCGGTCGCGCAGGTCGGCCGGGTCGAGCCACTCCCAGTCGGCGGCGGGCTGCTCGCCCGGCCCGGGGTCGATGTCGCGGCTCTCGGCCCGGCCGTAGAAGACAAAGTCGATGTGCTGGTGGCCGACCTCGTCGCCGGCGGTGTTGATGTCCTCGAGCAGGAAGTGCTGGGGCCGGGGGATACTCTCGACAGTCGGCGAATCGACCCGGTCCTGGGGGGCGACCAGCTCGACGCCCAGTCCCAGTTCTTCGCGAACCTCCCGGCGGGCGGCTCCGTGGGGAGTCTCGTCGCGGTCGATGTGGCCGCCCGGCGGGAGCCACATCTCGAGTTTGTCGTGGCGGTGCAGCGCGGTCGAGCCGTCGTTGACGACGTAGACCGTCGCGACGAAGTGACGGGTCGTCTCCATGCCGCTCGCTTGGCCGCCGCCGGCTTCAGCGTTGGCCTTGCCCCTCGATGGGCGGTGGCAGGACCGCCGCCCAGGCCCGCTCGTGGGCGTAGTAGACACCCATCTTCACGAGGCTCGCGCCGAGCCCGATGCCCAGTGCCGCCCCGCTGTCACCCACCACGAGGTAGGCGACCGTCACGGTCACTGCCAGGCTCGTCACCCGGTACGTGAGGGTCTTGGCAAGGAACCGCCGGCGCGCGACCATTGACAACATACACCAATATAGCAGTATATAGCCTATATATTTAACGGGGGTGTAGGCAAGCCGGGCGGCCGCTGCGGCGGCGGGGTCGGCTCCGGTCCTCCCGCGCACTCGTGGGCGGAGAGGCAGATTCTTACCCCTGACGGCCTTGGGTCGGGTATGAGCTACGACAGGGTCAGGGAAACCGACCCCGCGGTCGCGGACGCACTCGAAAGCGAGCGCGAGCGCCAGAACGGCACGCTCGCGATGATCGCGAGCGAGAACCACGCCAGCGAGGCGGTGCTGGAGGCCCAGGGTTCGGAACTCACCAACAAGTACGCCGAGGGCTACCCCGGCGAGCGCTACTACGCCGGCTGCGAGCACGCCGACACCGTCGAGGAACTCGCCCGAGAGCGGGCCACGGAGCTCTGGGGAGCCGACCACGTCAACGTCCAGCCACACTCGGGCACGCAGGCCAACATGGGGGTCTACCTCGCGACACTCGAGCCCGGCGACCGGATCCTCTCGATGGAACTGGAACACGGCGGCCACCTCTCCCACGGCCACCCGGCCAACTTCACCGGCAAGACCTACGAGGTCGAGCAGTACGGTGTCGACCCCGAAACCGGCTACATCGACTACGAGGACCTCGCCGAGACCGCCGCCGAGTTCGAGCCCGACATCGTCGTCTCTGGCTACTCCGCGTACCCCCGCGACATCGACTTCGAGCGCATCCAGGCCGTCGCCGACGACGTCGGCGCCTACCACCTCGCCGACATCGCCCACACCACCGGCCTGGTCGCCGCTGGGGTACACTCCTCACCGGTCGGCGTCGCCGACTTCGTCACCGGCTCGACCCACAAGACGATCCGCTCGGGTCGCGGTGGCATCATCATGTGCGAGGCGGAGTACGCCGACGACGTGGACGCGGCGGTCTTCCCGGGCGCGCAGGGCGGCCCGCTGATGCACAACGTCGCTGGCAAGGCCGTCGGGTTCAAGGAGGCGCTGGAACCTGCGTTCGAGGAGTACGCCCAGCAGGTCGTCGCCAACGCCCGCGCGCTCGGCGAGCGACTCCAGGAGCACGGCCTCTCGCTGGTCTCCGGCGGGACCGATACCCACCTCGTGCTGGCCGACCTGCGGGACTCCCACCCCGACACCACGGGCAAGGATGCCGAACAGGCACTCGAGGAGGTGGGGATCGTCCTCAACGCCAACACCGTCCCCGGCGAGACGCGGTCGGCGTTCAACCCCTCGGGGATCCGTGCCGGCACGCCCGCGCTCACGACCCGAGGGTTCGGCGAGGAGGCCTGCCGCGAGGTTGCCGACCTCATCTACCGCGTCGTCGACAACTACCACGACGAGGACGTGAAAGCCGAGGTCGGCGACCGGGTCGACGACCTCACCGACGAGTACACGCTGTACGACTGAGCTGACCCCGGCTGTCGAGTCGGTTTCGACTGTCGAGCCGGTCCCGGCCGCTGAGCCCGCCCGGACCGTTTTTGTCGCTGGCGGACTGGTCTCCACCCATGCCCACGTGGAGCCGCCGTGCCGTACTCGCTGCGGGGCTGGCTGCTGTGACAGCCGGCTGTGCCGGGAGCGGGTCCGACGAAACACCGACCCAGCAGCGCTCCGGGGGGACTACGGGGAGTGAGGAGGACGGTCGAACCGAGAATCCCACCCAGGCCGACGACGCCGACCTGGACCTCAGGGAGGCGAACGTCGTCGGCGTCGACGTCACGGCCGAGGGTGACCGCTACACCTTCGACGTGACGCTGCACCACGACGACGAGGGGGAGGATGGCTACGCCAACTGGTGGCAGGTCGAGCGACCCGACAGCACCCGGCTCGGACGGCGGGAGCTACTCCACCCGCACGCCCAGCAGCCGTTCACTCGCTCGGACAGCTACGACCTGCCCGCCGACGTCTCCTGTGTCGTCGTCCGGGGCCACGACGAGACCCACGGCTACGGCGGCCGCGCGATGCTCGTCGACCTGTCCTCGGGCGCGACCCGGTCAGTGGCTCAGGGCCGGGACCGGGACTCTCTCGCGGCGGTGGAGTGTCCGTCCTGACGACCGCCGCCGGCACGCGAGTCGCTGCGGTGGCCGCGTAGCTGGTGGCACGGACAATGATGACGGGGGGACGAGGGGAACAACCAGTTGCGATGCTAGACCGTTCCTGTCGCCCCGTCAGCCGCCAGGGTGTAGGGGGTACAACGGCGACAGCCGGACCGTCCAACGTGCCTCTGACAGTTCGACCGGTCGTCGCCCTTCTGTCGCCACTGTCCCGTCGGAGCCGGTCGGACATGGATGCACCCACTAACATCTCAGGGATCCCAGGCGGAGGGGGCTAGATACTGAAACGGGCGCCTGGCGGGTGACCACTCTCGATACTCGTCTGCCCTGGGCCCGTCTCAGCGTTCGACGAGGACGGTCACCGAGGACTGGACCCAGGCGCGTCCGTTCTCCGGGTCGGAGACCATCGCGACCGTCGTGTCGCGCAGTTCGAACTCCTCGTACGTCTCGCGGACCGTGTCGCCTGCGGGGTCGAGTTCGCTCATACAGGAGTCAGGCGGGGCACCATCATAGCCGTCGTCTCAAACATGTGACGTAGACTGGCGGGGCGGGGCTAACTATTGAACGCCGGCGCACGCGTCCCGGCAATCGACCCGGTTCGGGGTGGATTCCGGGACGTTCAAGACCGGCCGCCTCCCTCTCTCACTCATGACGGAGCTACTCGACGGGGAGGCACTGGCCGCGGACCTCAGAGAGGGGCTGGTGGCGGCCACCGAGCGCCTGGCCGACGCCGGGTCCCGGCCGACGCTGGCGACGGTGCTGATGAGCGACGACCCCGCCAGCGAGACGTACGTCTCGATGAAGCAGGACG
>CAZOWU010000069.1:0-10095 GCA_964583735.1 uncultured Halobacteriales archaeon
TCATCGACCAGCTCTCGGCGCTGATGCTGGTCATCGTCTCGCTCATCTCGCTGCTGGTTCACGTGTTCTCGCTCGGTTACATGAACGACGAGGGCGAGACCGGCCTGCCCCGGTACTACGCTGGCCTCGGCCTCTTTACGTTCTCGATGCTCGCCTTCGTCTTCAGCGACAACCTCCTGATGAGCTTCATGTTCTTCGAACTCGTCGGGCTCTGCTCGTTCCTGCTGATCGGCTTCTGGTTCCGTGACGACGCTCCCTCCAGTGCCGCGAAGAAGGCCTTCCTCGTCACCCGCTTTGGCGACTACTTTTTCCTCATCGGCGTGGTCGCCGTCTTCGCCACCTTCGGCACCACCGCCTTCGTCGGCGAGGAGTCGTTCATCGCGATGGCCGAACACGCAATGCCCGGGTCGGAGGCGGCCGTGCCCGGCGTCGTGAGCGACTGGCTAGGTGTCGTCGGCTTCAGTGCCTCCCAGTGGTTCACTATCGTCGGCCTGCTCGTGCTGGGCGGGGTCATCGGCAAATCCGCCCAGTTCCCGCTGCACACGTGGCTGCCCGACGCCATGGAGGGCCCGACGCCTGTCTCGGCGCTCATCCACGCGGCGACGATGGTCGCGGCCGGCGTCTATCTGGTCGCCCGGATGTACGGCTTCTACGCCCTCTCGCCGACCGCGCTCGGCATCATCGCGTTGATCGGCGGCTTCACCGCCCTCTTTGCGGCGACGATGGCGCTGGTCAAACAGGAACTCAAGCAGGTGCTGGCATACTCCACTATCTCCCAGTACGGCTACATGATGCTCGCGCTGGGTGGCGGGGGGTACGTCGCCGCAGTCTTCCACCTGACCACCCACGCCGCGTTCAAGGCCCTGCTGTTCCTCGGCGCGGGGTCGGTGATCATCGCCATGCACCACAACGAGAACATGTGGGACATGGGTGGCCTGAAAGACCGGATGCGGGTCACCTACCTCACCTTCCTCGCCGGCTCACTGGCGCTCGCTGGCATCTTTCCGTTCGCCGGCTTCTGGTCGAAAGACGAGGTGCTCTACGAGACGCTGATCCACGGCCTCGGGAGCACCAGCGGGGTGTTGTTGCTTCTGGGGTACGCCTTCGGGCTGCTCGCCGTGGTCTTCACCGCCCTCTACACCTTCCGGATGGTCTTCCTGACCTTCCACGGCGACGCCCGGACCGACACCGCCGAAGACCCCGAGCCGGTGCGCTGGAACGTGAAGGTTCCCCTGGCGGTGCTGGGCGTGCTCGCCACCGTGGTCGGCGTCATCAACCTCGGCGCAATAAAGGACTTCATCGGCGAGTCGAACCTCTTCCTCCACGAGTGGCTGTTCCACGGCGCGGAGGGGCTCAACGGCGAACACTACGAGGAACTGCTCCACGACTTCGCGGGGTACACCGCCGCCGACCTCGGCCCGGTCGGGCCGGGCGCGGTCTCGCTCGCGCTCGCGCTGGTCGGTGTCGGCCTTGCCTACCGGCTGTACGGCGGCGCGGACCCCGACCCACACATGACGAAGCTCGGCTCCATTCGAACGGTACTCATGAACAACTACTATCTCGACGAGTTCCAGGTGTGGCTTGCGACGGGCGTGACAGCTCCAGTTGCCCGCGCGGCGGACACGTTCGACCAGGGCATCATCGACGGCGTCATCAACGGCGTCTCGAGCGTCAGCCTGTTCTCGGGTGACCGGTTCCGACGGATCCAGACCGGCGTCGTCACCAACTACGCCGCGTTGCTCACGCTCGGGCTGACACTGCTCGTGCTCGCCTTCGCCCTCGCCGGGGGGTGGTTCTGATGGTGCTGATCGAGGGGGTGATCGGGGTCACGCTCGTGAGTGCCTTCGTCGTCTTCTTTGCGCCTGACCGCTATGCGGGCAAGCTGGCGACGGGGCTGAGCCTCGTTCCCGTGGCTGGCAGCCTCTACATGTACGCCAACTTCGCCGGCAGCGGCAACGCCCTGCTCGGCGACGACCTGGCCTACGAGACGATGACGACGTGGTTCGAGGTCGGCGGCTACAGCCTCAACTGGCACGTCGGCGTCGACGGGATCAGCCTCCCGCTGCTCGTGTTGACGACAGTGCTCACGACGCTCGCACTGGTCTCCTCCTGGACGCCCATCGACGACCGGGAGTCCCAGTTCTACGGCCTCATGCTGTTGATGGAGGTCGCACTCATCGGCGTCTTCACTGCGCTCGACTTCTTCGTCTGGTTCGTCTTCTGGGAGGGCGTGCTCATCCCGATGTACTTCCTCATCGGCATCTGGGGCGGCCCGCGCCGCAAGTACGCCGCGATCAAGTTCCTGGTCTACACGAACATCGCCTCGCTGATCATGTTCATCGGCCTGTTCGCGCTGGTCTTCGGGCTGGGCGACTCGCTGACCAGCCTCGACATCCCGGCCATCGCCCAGGGCGTGCGCGGGGGTGAGCTGGGTGCCCTCGCGGGGATCCAGCCGGAGACGTTGAAACTGGTCGCCTTCCTCGCGATGTTCGCCGGCTTCGCGGTCAAGGTGCCCGTCGTCCCCTTCCACACCTGGCTGCCCGACGCTCACGTCGAGGCGCCCACGCCGGTGTCGGTCGTGCTGGCCGGCGTCCTGCTGAAGATGGGGACCTACGCTCTGTTGCGGTTCAACTTCACTATGCTGGCCGACGTGGCCCGTGACCTCGCGCTCCCGGTGGCCGCGCTGGGCGTGGTTTCGGTCATCTACGGCGCCATGCTCGCGCTGGCACAGCGGGACCTGAAGCGGATCGTCGCCTACTCCTCCATCTCTTCGATGGGCTATGTGATCCTGGGCCTGGTCGCGTTCACACCCCACGGCATGGGTGGGGCAACCTTCCAGATGATCTCGCACGGACTCATCTCCGGGCTGCTGTTCATGGCCGTCGGCGTCATCTACAACGCCTCTCACACCCGGATGGTCGGTGACATGTCGGGGATGGCAGACCGGATGCCCTGGACGGTCGGTATCTTCGTCGCCGCGGCCTTTGGCTACATGGGGCTGCCGCTGATGAGCGGCTTCGCGGCCGAGGTGCTGGTGTTCATCGGCTCCTTCCAGTCGACCGTCATTCCCTTCGCAGCAGTGCTGACGGCGCTCGCGATGTTCGGCATCGTCGTCGTCGCGGGCTACCTGCTGTGGGCGATGCAGCGCACTCTCTTCGGGCCCTACGCGCTGGAAACCGACTACGAGGTCGGGCGTGCGCCAGTCCACGACGTCGCGCCGCTTGCCGTCCTGCTCGTGTTGGTCATCGCACTCGGGGTCGCGCCGGACCTGTTCTATGCAATGATACAGGATGCGGTTGACCCGCTCCTGGGAGGTGGTGTCTGATGGCCGAACTTCCCCTCTGGACCGCTGTCGCCCCGACGGTCATCCTGGCGCTGACGGCGCTCCTGTTGCTGGCCGTCGACGCCATCGACCCCGACGAGGACAGCAGTAGCCTCCTCGCGGGGCTCGCCGTCCTCGGCACCCTCGGGTCCATCGGCGTCACCGGCTGGTATCTCCTCGCCGGCACCGGCCAGCCACCGACCAACCCGGTCACGCTGTTCGAGGAGGCGCTCGTAGTCGACGGGATGAGCCTGTTCTTCACCGCGCTGGTCGGCAGCGTCGTGGTGCTGATCGTCCTCGCCAGCTACGACTACCTCGCCGACCACCCCTACCAGGCCGAGTACTACACGCTGGTCATGCTGGCGGCGACGGGGATGTCGCTGATGGCCTCCGCCAACTCGCTGGCGACGGCGTTCGTCAGCCTCGAACTCGCCAGCCTGCCGTCCTACGCGCTGGTCGCATCGCTGAAGCACAACCGCGGCAGCGTCGAGGCCGGCCTCAAGTACTTCCTGATCGGGGCGCTCTCCTCGGCGGTGTTCGCCTACGGCATCTCGCTCGTCTTCGCCGCCAGCGGGAGCCTCCGGTTCGCGGACGTGGCTGCAGCCGCCGCCGAGACGCAACTGACCGGCATTCTCGGCCTCGGTATCCTGTTCGTGGCAGGCGGCTTCGCGTTCAAGACTGCCAGCGTCCCGTTCCACTTCTGGGCGCCAGCTGCCTACGAGGGGGCCCCCTCGCCCGTCTCGGCCTTTATTTCCTCGGCCTCCAAGGCCGCCGGGTTCGTGCTTCTGTTCCGGGTCTTCGTGGAGGCGTTCCCCCAGACTGCAGTCGCGGGCGCTATCGACTGGGCGGTCGCCTTCCAGGTACTCGCGGTCGTCACGATGACTGTCGGCAACTTCGCCGCCGCGACCCAGGACAAGGTAAAGCGAATGCTGGCGTACTCCTCGGTCGGCCACGCCGGCTACGTCCTCATCGCCGTCGCGGCCCTGACCACCGACGCCAACCAGAGCTTCGTCCTCGGGGCGGGGATGGCCCACCTCCTTGTCTACGGCTTCATGAACACCGGCGCCTTCCTGTTCATCGCGCTCACGGAGTACTGGGACGTCGGCCGGACCTTCGAGGACTTCAACGGCCTCGCAACCCAGGCGCCCTTCGCGTGTGCGGCGATGACTGTCTTCCTGTTCTCGCTGGCGGGGCTGCCATTCGGCGGCGGCTTCCTCTCGAAGTTCTACCTCCTGATGGCCTCGGTCAACGGCGGCGTGGTCATCCTCGCGGTCGCGCTCGTCGTCAACAGCGCGCTGTCGCTGTACTACTACACCCGGGTCGTCCGGGCGATGTGGATCGAGGAACCGAACGGCGACCTGGAGGTCGAGGGCTACCCCACGGGGCTGTACGCGGCTATCACGCTCGCGGCGGTGATGACCGTCCTCCTGCTGCCAGCCTTCGGGCCGGTCGCCGAGATAGCGAACACCGCCGCCTCGGCTATCGTCTGACCGGCATGGCCGACCGCGACCCGCACCGTCCTCGGGTCCGACGTGACCGTCTCCCGCTTCGATGAGCCACACACTTCGCGGCCGGCTCCGGGCTGCAATCGTCGACTCGGACCGTGGCTGGCCGCTTTGCTTCCTCCTGACCGGCGTCGGACTCGGCGTCGGCCAGTACAGCGACCTCGTCTGGGGAAACGCGGTCCCGAACCCGGACGTGCGGCGCATGTTCCGCCCCATCGCCCAGAAGGTTGCCGCGGGCGGACAGCTCTACGGGCCGGGGCTGGCCGACAACAAGCCGCCGGGGTGGCAACTGGTCAACGTCGCCGCGGAGCTCACCGGCGAGTACACCCTCGCGATGCTGCTGGTCGTCGGGCTCGCGAACGGGCTGGCGGCAGCCCTGCTGTACCGCTGGCTCGACCGTGCCGGCCCCCGCTTCGTTGCGGTCGCCGCCGCAGGGCTGTTCCTGCTCGGGGTCCCGCTGCTGGGTGGCAACACGGTCAACAGCCGGTCGCTCGCTGTCCCGTTTCTCTTGGTCGGCCTCGCCGGTGCCCGTCCGGCGGTGCGCGGCGCGTCCGTCGCCGGTGCTGCCCTGGTCAACGCCTACGCCGGTGTCTTCGTCGTGCTCCTCCTGTGGCTGGTCTGGCGTGACTCGACGCGGCCGCGTCGCGACGTCGCGACCTATCTCGCGACCGGGGCCGCCGTCGCCGCGGTGGCGTTCGGGGCTGTCGCGGCGGGCTGGGGCGTCGACGCGGCGCTCGCGGCGCTGCACTGGAGCTACGGGCTCCCGCTTGCCGACGGCGTCGCGACCGGCGCGGTTCATCCGGCAGCGGCCGCACCGGGGTCGTATGTGACCGCGACCTGGCTCCTCACAAGACCCGCGACCTGGCTCGGTTACGTCACCGGCGTCGTTTGGCAGCTGCTTCCGGTGTTCGCCCTCGCCGCCCTGGGGTGGGTCGGCCGCGACCGGCTCCCGTGGCCGCCCGCGCTGGCGGACGTGCTCGCCCTCGCGCTCGTCGCGGGATTGGTCCCCTTCCTCGTGCGCGCTTACGAGCAGTACTGGCTGCTCGCCCTGCCCTTCCTGGCGGCGTTTGCCGCCGGCGGGCTCGCGGTCCTCGTGGACGCCGAGTGACCACAGCCCCCCGCGCGTTCGCAACTGCCAAGTGGACCCCCCGGAACCTACGCGTATGACCGGAGCCACGGAGTCGACAGAGCTGAAGGCTACCGCCCGCGCCCACCCGATCCAGGGGCTCGTGAAGTACCACGGGATGCGCGACGAACAGTTACGATTCCCCTACCACGACTCGGTCAGCCTCTGTACCGCCCCGAGTGCCACTACCACGACGGCGGCCTTCGAGCCCGACCGCGACGATGACCTGTACGTCGTCGACGACGAGACCGTCGAGGGCCGGGGCGCCGAGCGGATCCGGGCAGTCGTCGACCGGGTGCGCGACCTCGCCGGGGTCGACCACCGCGTCCGCTTCGAGTCCGAGAACTCCTTTCCGACCAACATCGGCTTTGGCTCCTCCTCCTCGGGCTTTGCGGCGGCCGCGATGGCGCTGGTCGAGGCTGCCGGCCTCGAGATGACCCGCCCGGAGCTATCGGCGGTCGCTCGGCGGGGCTCCTCCTCGGCTGCGCGGGCGGTCACGGGGTCGTTCTCGCACCTGCGCGCCGGTGCGAACGACGCGGACTGTCGTTCCGAGCGGGTCGATGTCCCCGACGACTTTACCGAGGACATTCGCGTCGTTGCGGCGATGGTCCCGGCCTACAAGGAGACCGAGCAGGCCCACCGCGAGGCCGCACAGAGCCACATGTTCCAGGCCCGGCTCGCACACATCCACGAGCAGGTCGTCGACATGCGCGACGCGCTCCGGGACGGCGACTTCGACCGCGTGTTCGACCTCGCCGAGCACGACTCCCTGTCGCTGGCGGCGGCGACGATGACCGGTCCGGCGGGGTGGGTCTACTGGCAGCCCCGGACTATCGAGGTGTTCAATACGGTCCGCCAGCTCCGCGAGGAGGGCCTTCCAGTCTACTTCTCGGTCGACACCGGCGCGAGCGTCTACGTCAACACCACCGCCGAGCACGTCGAGCGGGTCGAGGCCGCCGTCGCCGACTGCGGCGTCGACACCCGCGTCTGGGAGGTCGGCGGCCCCGCGCAGGTGCTCGACGGGAGCGAGGCGCTGTTCTGAGCTGTCTCGGCCCCGCAAGGCGGCGCCCCTTTGTCCGTCCAGTCCAAAGAACTGGTATGCACGTTGCCGTTCTGGGCGCCGGTTACGCTGGCGTCGCACTCGTCCGAAAACTCGAGGGCCGACTCCGCGAGGCGGTCTCGCTCACCGTCGTCGACGAGCGCGACACCCACCTCGTCCAGCACCTCGTCCACCGGGCGGTCCGCTACCCCGGTGTCGCCGACGAACTGGCCGTTCCTTTCGACGAACTGTTCGACCGCGCAACCCACCGGCAGGCCCGCGTCACCGGCCTCGACCCCGATGCCGGCCGCGCGGAGCTCTCCGACGGCAGCCTCGAGTTCGACGTCGGCGCGGTCGCGCTCGGCGCCGAGACGAACTTCTACGACATCCCCGGTGTCGAGGCCAACTCGACACCCCTCAAGCGACTCGAACACGCAGAGCGGATCCGCGAACGATTCCTGGACGTCTGCGCGGACGACGGCCGGGCGGTCGTCGCCGGCGCCGGGCTCTCCGGGGTCCAGGTGGCGGGTGAACTCGCCGCCCTCGCCGACGAGCGGGGCAGCGAGGCAGCTGTCACCCTGCTCGAGCAGGAGCCGACCGTCGCGCCCAGCTTTCCCGAGCGGTTCCGGCGGGCCGTCCGGGAGGAACTCGACGACTGTGGCGTCGACGTCCGGACGGGCCGGACCGTGACGGGCGTCGACGAGGACGCCGTCGCGTTCGAGAGCCACGAGAATCTGCGTTACGACCAGCTGGTCTGGACTGGCGGGATTACCGGTAGCGAGCCGCTGGACGAACGCCCGGTCGTCCGCGAGACGCTCCGGCTCGGCGACAGCACGTTCGCGGTCGGTGACGCCGCCCGCGTCGTCGACGAGGACGGCGAGGCGGTGCCGGCGAGCGCACAGACCGCCGTCCGGGAAGCCGACGTCACCGCGACGAACATCGAGCGGCTGGTCGCCCACCGCCGGGACGGCGACGGCTTCGCGCCCCGGCTGGCCCGCTACAGCTACACCTCGCTTGGCTGGCTGGTCAGTGTCGGTGACGGTGCGGTCGCGCAGGTCGGGCCGACAGTCCTGCGCGGCGAGGCGGCGAAGACGGCGAAGACCACTGTGGCGGCGGGGTATCTCGGGAGTCTGGGAGCCGTCGACCGGGCGATGGGCTACGTCCAGGAGCACTGATCGTAATCGTCGTACCGATTTCCCGGCGAGTGCCCGCATCGGGGTCCGGCGCACGGTCGCATCCGCCCGGCGGGGCCCTACACTTATTCCGCCCGCCCGTCTCTGTCTCGGGTGATGATACCGCACCACGACTCCGACCGTGCGCTCGCGGTCACAGAACGGGTCAAGGAGTTCATCGACGGGGAGGTCCTGCCGGTCGAGCGGGCGCTCCCGCCGGGCGAGGAAGTCCCCGAAGACATCGTCGCGGACCTCCGAGCCGAGGCCCGCGAACGGGGGATCTACGCCCCCCAGATGCCCGAGGACCTAGGCGGGCTCGGGCTCGACCTCCGGGACGCCCTGCCGGTCTACGAGCAGTCCGGCCGGAGCTACCTCGCACAGCCCGCTCTCAGGGTCGACGCGCCCGACGAGGGGACGATGCACCTGCTCGAACGGCTCGCGACGGACGCCCAGCGCGAGGAGTGGCTCCGTCCGCTGGTCGACGCCGAGATCAGCTCCGCCTTTGCGATGACCGAGCCGATGCAGGGTGGCGGCGCGGACCCGACGATGGTCAAAACCCACGCCGAGCGCGACGGCAACGAGTGGGTCATCGACGGCCACAAGTGGTGGATCACCAACGGCAGCGAAGCCGCGTTCTTCGTGGTCATGGCCCGGACCGACCCCGACGTCCACCCCTACGAGGGCTCCTCGATGTTTGTCGTCCCCGCGGACACCCCGGGGATCGAGGTCGTCCGCGACCTCCCGCATCTCGGCGAGGCCACCCTCGGGACGGTCCACTCGGAGGTGCTCTTCGAGACCGTCCGCGTTCCCGAGGGGAATCTGCTGGGCGAGGAAGGGAAGGGCTTTGCACACGCCCAAAAGCGGATGGTTCCGGCCCGGCTCACCCAGTGCATGCGCCACTCCGGGAAGGCCCGCCGGGCGCTGGACGTCGCCGAGGCCTTCATGAGTGAGCGGGAGGTGTTCGGCGACACGGTCGCCGAGAAGCAGGCCCCGCGCTTTGACATCGCCGACGCCGAGACCCGCCTGCGCGCCGCGCGGCTGCTGGCTCGCGACGCCGCCCGCGCCCACGCCGCCGGCAGCGACGCCCGCGTCGAGGCGTCGATGGCGAAGTACTTCACCACCAACGTCTCCCAGGAAGTCATCGACACCGCCCTCCAGGTCTGTGGCGCGAACGGGATCGGGATGGACCTGCCGCTCTCGCAGCTGTTCGCCGACGCGCGGATCATCCGGATCGCCGACGGTCCCGACGAGGTCCAGAAGCGGGTGATCGCCCGCGACGCCTTCGAGGACGTCGACGAACGGGAGGTCGAACACGTCTCGCGCTTCGGGGACCCGCGCCGGCCGTAGGCCAGCGCCCGACGGTGCCGGGTGCTGTCCCCGTGGCGACACGTCTCCCCGAAACCATAATGATTAATAATGCCCCCAGTCAACGTGGGAGTATGACACGGTGTCCCCAGTGTGGCACGCGGATGAACTACACCGACGAGACCACGAAGCTGATGGAGTACGCCTGTCCGCGCTGTCACGCCACCGAGATCGTCAAAAAGCAGTCTTACCACAGCACTGCGTAACGATGACCGCCCGTTCCGTCTCCCTCCAGCCTGTACGCGGGCGCTTGCCCGCTACCCTCCTCGACTGAGCCACGCGTTCGTCCGTTTCTGACGCGCCGTCGCCCAGTTCTCGGACGCCGTCGAGCCGGAGTCACTCGAGCTGGTGATAGTCCAGTTCGTAGCCAGCGTCGAGTGCGTCTTGGACCGCCTCGCTGGGCGTCCCGACCGGTTCGGCCGTGAGCCGCATCCCGCCGACGCTGTCGCGCTCGACGACGATATTCCGCTTCCAGTCAGGGTCGGCTTCGGGGTAATCCGTCCGGGCGTGAGCGCCGCGGGACTCGGCCCGCTCCTGTGCGCCCCGGAGAATCGCCTCGGCGACCA
>CAZOWU010000070.1:0-10019 GCA_964583735.1 uncultured Halobacteriales archaeon
CCGGCCCCGAGTCCGCGAGGGCGCGAGTACCACCCGCGTGTCGTGGTAGCCAAGCTTGGCCCAAGGCGCAGGGTTGCTAACTCTGTGGCGCAAGCCTCCTGGGTTCGAATCCCAGCCACGACGTGCACCAGTCAACCCACACATGAGCGCAGAACAACCCGAGGACGCGGACGAGCAAGCGGAAGACGAGGATATCCAGTACTTCGTCCGTATCGGACAGAACGACCTCGACGGCACCGAGTCCGTCGAACGGTCGCTGACGGAACTGAACGGCATCGGGCACCGAGTCGTCCGCCTCATCGCGGAGAAGGCCGGCGTCGACCGCCGCGAGACGATCGGTGCACTCGATGACGAGAAAATCGACGAGATTGTCGACCTCGTCGAGGGCTTTGCCGAGGAGGTCCCGGACTGGCTCGCCAACCACCGCAACGACTTCTTCGACGGCGGGACCACCCACCAGACCGGCAGCGAACTCGACCTCACTCGCCAGCAGGACATCAACCGAATGAAGATGATAAACTCCTACAAGGGCATGCGCCACAAGCGCGGCCAGAAGGTCCGCGGCCAGCGGACCAAGTCCACGGGCCGGACCGAGGGCACCATCGGCGTCAACGTCGAGGCGATCAAAGAAGAGATGGACGAGGACGAGGAGGCGGCTGAGGAATAATGGCGCTGGGAAGCAACACGAAGGCCTACGAGACGCCGAACCACCCCTACCAGGGCGAGCGGATCGCCGAGGAGTCCGGGCTGGTCGGCAAGTACGGCCTCAAGAACAAGGAAGAGCTCTGGCGCGCCCAGTCACAGCTTCGCAACTACCGCCGGGAGGCACGGAAGCTGCTTGGCCGGGCGCAGGGAGACGCCGGCACCGCCGAGGAGTCCGCGGAGTTCCTCGCCCGGCTGAAGCGGATCGGCGTGCTCGGCAGCGAGGACTCGCTTGACGACGTGCTGTCGCTCGACGTGACCGACGTCCTCGAACGCCGCCTGCAGACGGTCGTCTACCGGAGTGGCTACGCGAACACGCCACAGCAGGCCCGGCAGTTCATCAGCCACGGCCACATCACGGTCGACGGCCAGCGAGTCGGCATCTCCTCCTACACCGTCGAGGTGGCCGAGGAGGACAGCGTCGGCTTCGACAGCGCCTCGCCGCTGACGGACGAACTCCACCCCGAACGAGCGGAGGACCAATAATGGCAGACGAGAAATGGGGCATTGCCCACGTGCACGCATCGTTCAACAACACCATCATCACTATCACGGACCAGACCGGCGCCGAGACGCTCGGGAAGTCAAGCGGCGGGACGGTCGTCAAGCAGAACCGCGACGAGGCCTCGCCGTACGCGGCGATGCAGATGGCCGAGACCGTCGCCGAGGAGGTCCTCGCCCAGGGAATCGAGGGCGTCGACGTTCGCGTTCGCGGGCCCGGCGGCAACCAGCAACAGAACCCTGGACCGGGCGCACAGGCGACCATCCGGGCGCTGGCGCGAGCGGGGCTCGAGATCGGCCGCATCGAGGACGTGACCCCAACCCCCCACGACGGGACCCGCAGTCCCAAGAACGCGGGCTTCTGACAATGAGCGACTACGAGGTCGAGTTCGTCGACCGGTCCGAACGCGAGGCGACGTTTCTCGTCCGCGGGATCACCCCCGCGTTCGCGAACGGGATCCGCCGCGCGATGATCGCGGACGTGCCTACCTTCAGTATCGACACCGTCCGTGTCATCGAGAACTCCAGCGTGATGTTCGACGAACAGATCGGCCTCCGGCTCGGGCTGGTGCCGCTGACCACGCCGCTTGATGATTTCACGGTCGGCGACACCGTCACACTCTCGCTTGACGTTTCGGGCCCCGATACAGCCTACTCCGGTGATATCGTCTCCAGCGACCCACTGGTCGAGTCCGCAGACGACAGGATCCCGGTCATCGACCTCAAGGAGGGTCAGCGGCTAGAAGTCGAGGCCGACGCGGTACTCGATACGGGCCGGGAACACGCCAAACACCAGGGAGGCGTGGCAGTCGCATACCGGCACCTCCAGCGCGTCGAGGTCGTCGGTGACCGCGAGGAGTTCGCCGACGAGGAACCGCAGATCCTCCGTGGCGTCATCGAGGAGCAGGAAGCCGAACACGCGGCAGGCAACGCCGAGAACGGCGGGCTGGTCCCCACAGAGGCCTTCGATAACGACCTCACCGAGCGGTACCCGGGCAAGGAACTCGCGGTCCACGACGTCGACAACGCCTTCGTGTTCAGCGTCGAGACTGACGGCTCCTTCAGCGTCGACAACCTCGTGATGCGGGCCGTCGGGACGCTCGACGACCGGGCGAGCGAGCTCAAGGAGGCCGTCCAGCTGTGATGTCCCGAGCCCCACGACCAAGAGCTGACCGCGCCACAGGCCTGCTGGAGAGCGGCGGGCCCGCGGCGGTCGGCACCCGTTTCGAAAGCGGTTTGTGGGGCCCGGTAGTACCGCCAACTGCGTGCAGGGATAGCCAAGTCTGGCCAACGGCGCAGCGTTCAGGGCGCTGTCCCGTAGGGGTCCGCAGGTTCAAATCCTGCTCCCTGCATCTTCCGGCTCGACCGAACGAAAGAGCCGTGAAACGCGAACAAGCGGACCCGAGCCACGGGAGGTGTCGCGGCCGAGCGAGAGCGAGGCCGACGGCTCTCCGGCGGCTCCGGGCCTGCTCGCTGCACTTTTCAGGAGGTAGGTCATGAGCAAGACAAACCCGAGACTCAGTAGTCTCATCGCCGACCTGAAGTCGGCCGCCCGAAGCGGCGGGGGCGACGTCTGGCGTGACGTCGCCGACCGCCTGGAGAAGCCACGGCGAACCCACGCCGAAGTCAACCTGGGCCGCATCGAGCGGTACGCCCGGGAAGACGAGACGGTCGTGGTGCCGGGGAAGGTCCTCGGCAGCGGTGCCATCCGCAAGGAGGTCACCGTCGCCGCCGTGGACTTCTCGGGGACAGCCGAGACGAAGATCCAGCAGGTCGGTGAGACCAAGCGACTCGAACAGGCACTCGAAGACAACCCCGACGGAACGAACGTGCGGGTGATCCGATGAGCGTCGCGGAGTTCGACGCCGACACCGTGGTCGACGCCCAGGACTGTATCCTGGGGCGGGTGGCCTCACAGGTCGCCGAGCGCGCGCTCGACGGCGAGCGGGTCGCCATCGTCAACGCGGAACACGCAGTCATCACCGGCCGCGAGAACCAGTTGGTCGAGAAGTACCAGCAACGCCGGGAGGTGGGCTCGGACCGCGGGCCCGCCTACCCCCGTCGACCCGACCGCATCTTCAAGCGGTCGGTCCGCGGGATGGTTCCACACAAGCGACCCCGCGGCCGCGAGGCCATCGAGAGCGTCCGCGTCTACGTGGGCAACCCCTACGACGACACGGACGCCGAAGTCCTCGCGGGAACGTCGCTGGACCGGCTTTCGAATATCAAGTTCGTCCCGCTGGGCGACATCAGCGAGGCACTCGGAGCGAACGTCACATGGTAACGAACACATCAGGCAAAAAGAAGACGGCAATCGCACGGGCCACTGTCCGCGAGGGCACGGGCAAAGTGCGGGTCAACGCACAGCCGGTCGAACTGGTCGAGCCGGAGTCGGCTCAGCTGAAGATGCTGGAGCCGTTCCGGATCGCCGGCGAAGAGCTTCGCGACGGCGTCGACATCGAGGTGTCTATCGAGGGTGGCGGCGTGATGGGCCAGGCCGACGCGGCCCGGACCGCCATCGCACGCGGCCTCGTCCAGTACACCAACGACGCCGAGTTGCGGGACGCCTACATGGAGTTCGACCGGTCGCTGCTGGTCAACGACGTGCGCCAGTCCGAACAGAAGAAGTGGGGTGGCCCCGGCGCACGGGCCCGCTACCAGAAGTCCTACCGCTAACCATGATGGTACCAGTCCGGTGTTTCACGTGTGGTACCGTCGTTGGCAAGCACTGGGAGGAGTTCAAGGCGCGCACCCGGGAGGCCGAGGACACCGAGGACCCGGAGAAAGTCCTCGACGAACTCGGCGTGGAGCGACACTGCTGTCGCCGGATGCTCGTCTCGCACAAGGACCTGGTGGATATCGTGGCACCCTACCAGTGATGGCCCGAACCTTTAGCCGCTACGAGAAGGCACGCATCATCGGCGCCCGCGCCCTGCAGGTCGCCTACGGCGCGCCGGTTCTGGTCGACACCGACCAGACCCAGCCGATCCTCATCGCGGCCGAGGAGTACGACGCCGACGTGTTGCCCTTCACTGTCCGGCGGGGTGGCGAGCGGTGACGCTGGTGACCGACGTGCGCCTGCGGCGCGTGCTCGACTCCCGGGGGAACCCGACGGTCGAGGCCGACGTCGAGACCGAGAGCGGCGGGTTCGGTCGCGCGAAGGCGCCGTCGGGAGCCAGCACGGGCGACCACGAGGCCGTCGAGCTGCCGGTCGCGGAGGCCATCGCCGCCGCTCGGGAGGAGGCAGTTCCCCGGCTCGTGGGCGAAGTCTTCACGGGCGACCAGCGCGAGGTCGACGCGGCCCTGCACGCCGCGGACGGCACCGACGACTTCTCCAGCATCGGCGCGAACAGCGCGGTCGCCATCTCGATGGCCGCCGCGAAGGCCGGGGCCGACGTCGCCGGACTCCCGCTCTTCCAGCACCTCGGGGGCACCTTCCGCGGGAACACGTTCCCGGTTCCCCTGGGGAACGTGGTCGGCGGCGGCGAGCACGCCGCCGACGCCACCGATATCCAGGAGTTCCTCGCGGCGCCAGTCGGCGCCCCGAGCGTCGAGGAAGCAGTCTTCGCCAACGCGACGGTCCACGGCGCGGTCGCTGACCTCCTCGAGGACCGCGGGGTCGCCTGCGGGACGGGTGACGAGGGGGCGTGGGCTCCCTCCATCGACGACAGCGAGGCCCTCGAGGTCGTGGTGGAAGCCGTCGCCCGCGTCGAGGACGATGTCGGCTTCGAGGTCCGCCTCGGGCTCGATATGGCCGGCGCGGAGCTGTACGACGCGGACGCTGGCGTCTACCGGTACGGCGACCGGAGCCGGGACCCCGACGAGCAGGTCGAGTACGTCCTCGGGCTGGTCGAGGAGTACGACCTCGTCTACGTCGAGGACCCGCTCGACGAGGACGACTTCGAGGGCTTTGCCCGGCTGACCGAGCGGGTCGGTTCCAGCGGACCCGCGGGGACGCTGGTCTGTGGTGACGACCTCTTCGTCACGAACGTCGAGCGCCTGGAGCGGGGTATCGAGACCGGCGCGGGGAACAGCATCCTCGTCAAGCCAAACCAGGTCGGGACGCTGACCGACGCGGTCGACGCCATCGAACGCGCGGTGCGGGCGGGCTACGACCCGGTGGTCTCCCACCGGAGCGGCGAGACTGAGGACACCACCATCGCCCACCTGGCGGTGGCGACCGACGCCCCCTACATCAAGACGGGCGCGGTCGGCGGCGAACGCACAGCCAAGCTGAACGAACTCATCAGGATCGAACACAACGCATGAGCGGCAACGACGACGAGGGCCTCGAAACAGCCGAGTCAGACGTCGACGGCGAGTCCGCCGAGGAGGCGGCGCCGGAGACGGCCGACGAAGCCGAGGCCGAGACAGAACAGCCCGCCCCGGACGCCGGGGCCGAGACGGCGAGCGACGACGCGGACGCGGAGACAGTCAGCGAGGCAGACGAGGGCGACCCCACCGAGGCCGAGGAGGCCGAGGACGCGGGCCCGACCCTCGACGAGAACGTGATGCCTGGCGAGGAGAGCGAGGCGGACCTGCTCATCCCCGTCGACGACTACCTCGGTGCGGGGGTCCACATCGGCACCCAGCAGAAGACAAAGGACATGGAGCGGTTCATCCACCGCGTCCGGACTGACGGGCTCTACGTGCTGGACGTGTCGATGACCGACACCCGGACCCGGACTGCGGCGGATTTCCTGGCGAACTACGACCCGGAGCAGATCCTCGTGGCCTCCTCGCGGCAGTACGGCCGGTTCCCGGCGGAGAAGTTCGCGGAGGCTGTAGGGGCACGAGCCCGCACTGGCCGCTTCATCCCCGGGACGCTGACCAACCCGAAGTACGACGGCTACATCGAGCCCGACGTGGTCGTCGTCACCGACCCTATCGGTGACTCCCAGGCTGTCAAGGAGGCGATCACGGTCGGCATTCCGGTGATCGCGATGTGTGACTCGAACAACACCACCTCGAACGTCGACCTGGTGGTGCCCACGAACAACAAGGGGCGCAAGGCGCTGTCGGTCGTCTACTGGCTGTTGGCCAACGAGACGCTCGACCGCCGTGGTGCCGAGCCCGCCTACGCCCTCGAGGACTTCGAGTCCGAAATCTGAGGCGGCTGCGCTCTCCGTGCCGACGGACCACTTTCGGCTGTCGCCCTGTGGTACGTGACGACCACAAGACACTTTCATCGGCCCGGAGAGGTAACTCTATGGGCGAGACCTGGCTCAACGCCGTCCTCGGCGGGGTCGTGACGCTCGTGCTCGCGCCAGTGCTGCCCTTCGCGCCGGTGCTCGGCGGGGCCGTCGTGGGCTACCTCGAGGCCGACGAGTGGGGGGCGAGGCGGGCCGACGGACTCCGGGTCGGCGCCATCGCTGGTGTCGTCGCGTTCGTGGCGCTGCTCGTCTTCGCGTTCCTGCTTGGGAACCTCCTCTTTGCAGTTCTCACGGGTGTAGTCGGGGCGCCGCCGGGGTTCGTCTCGGGGCTCGGACTCGCCGTGTTCGTCCTCGGAGCGCTGTTTGGGGCGCTCTACGTCGTTGGACTGTCGGCGGTCGGCGGCTGGCTGGGCGTCCGCGTCTACGACGAAGACCTGCTCTGAGACGTCGTCCCGGGACAGTGAGCCCCACAGGACGCGTTCTGGGACGCAGGTAGCTCTCCGTGTGAGCGATACAGGGGCGGCCCTGGCTGGCAGTCTGGTGACGGTGGCGGCCACCCCTCTGCTCCCTTCGCACCTCTGCTGGGCGGGGGTGTCGGCGCCTCCGTGCGCGGACGATTCTAACCGACACCGGTATTTGCCGGCGCACACAGGGTCGGACATGGTCACCTCGAGCGCCCCGGGGAAGGTGTACCTGTTCGGCGAGCACGCGGTGGTCTACGGCGAGCCGGCGGTGCCGTGTGCCATCGAACAACGCGCCAGAGTGACCGCCGAGCGCCGGGCAGATGGGCTCAGCGTGCACACCACGGACCTCGCGCTGGACGGCTTCACCGTCGAGTACAGCGGGGACGCGTCGGGCCACCCGGACATCGACGTCTCGGATTCGCTGGTGGAGGCGGCGATGGGCTACGTCAACGAGGCGGTGGAACAGGCCCGGGACGCGGCCGAGGCCCCAGAGGCAGGCTTCGAGATTACCATCGAGAGCGACATCCCGCTGGGAGCGGGACTTGGGTCGTCGGCGGCGGTCGCTGTCGCGGCGATCGACGCCGCCACCCGGCAACTGGGTGTCGCCCTCACCCGCGAGGAGTTGGCCGACCGGGCCTACCGCGTGGAGCACACGGTTCAGGACGGCCAGGCATCGCGTGCAGACACCTTCTGCTCGACGATGGGCGGGGCAGTCCGCGTCGAGGGCGACGACTGCCGGACGATCGATGCGCCCGAACTGCCCTTCGTTGTCGGCTACGACGGCGGCGCGGGCGACACCGGCGCGCTCGTCGCGGACGTGCGGGACCTGCGGGACTCGTACGACTTCGCGGCCGACACCGTCGGCGCCATCGGTGACATCGTCCGGAGCGGCGAGCAGGCTCTGGTCGAGGGAGACGTCGCGGAGGTCGGTCGGCTGATGGACTTCAATCACGGGCTGCTGTCGGCGCTGGGTGTCTCCTCGCGGTCGCTGGACGCGATGGTGTGGGCAGCACGGGACGCGGGGGCGCTCGGCGCGAAACTCACCGGCGCGGGGGGTGGCGGCTGTATCGTCGCACTCGACGAGACCAGCGAGACGGCCACCGCGCTGGACTACACGCCAGACTGCGAACGCTCCTTCCGTGCCGAACTCGACACCGACGGCGTCCGCGCGGAAGATGGCGGGGCCGGGGGCCGCTCATGACAACGGTCCTCAAACTCGGCGGGAGCGTCATCACCGACAAGACCCGCGAGAGGACCCTCGACGAGGAGGGCCTCGGTGCGGCTGCCGACGCCGTCGCGGCAGCGAGCGGCGACCTCGTGGTCGTCCACGGCGGGGGGAGCTTCGCTCACCCGCGGGCGGACGCCCACGCCGTCACCGTCACCGACGGAACCGACGATGCCGCCGCGGTGACGGACATCCACGCTGCGATGACAGACCTCAGCGACGCGGTCGTCGGTGCGCTCCACGACCGGGGGGCGTCGGCCCTCCCGGTCGGAACCCTCCCAGTCGCCTCCCGGGACGCGGCCGGCGGCCTCTCCTTGCCGGCTGGTGCTGTCGAGCGGATGCTCGGAGAAGGTTTCCTCCCGGTCGTCCACGCCGACCCGGTAGTCCAGGAAGGGGCTGGCGCAACCATCCTCAGTGGTGACGAGATCGTAACCTCGCTGGCGCGCTCGCTCGACGCCGACCGCGTCGGGCTCTGCAGCGAAGTCCCCGGCGTGCTCGATGCCGACGGGGACGTTATCGACCGGGTCGACAGCTGGGAGGACGCCGCGGAGGCACTTGGCGGGAGTGCCGGCACCGACGTCACCGGCGGCATGGCGGGCAAGGTCCGCACGCTGCTCGACCTGTCGGTGCCCGCACACGTCTTCGGACCCGGCGGGCTGGAACCGTTTCTCGCTGGCAGAACGCCCGGGACGGAGATCCACGGCGGGTAACCGCCCTCGTGGAGAGTCAACCGCCTATCGGCCGAAAGCACTTTGCTCCCCTTCGCCCATGGTGAGGGTATGACAGCCGCTCGAAGTGTCCGCAGCACCGCGTACGGCGCCAAACTGTCCGCGTACGTGCTCGTGGTGGCCGCCGTCGGCGGTGCCCTGCTCGGGCTGGGCTACAGCCTCGCCTGGCCGACCATCGTCGACGTCGCACTCGGCGGGGCGTCCGCCGAGGAGCCGATTACGCTCGCCGCCGGCGTGGTGCTCGGTCTGCTGGGTAGCTACGTACTCGGCGCGGGACTGCTCGCGGCGCTGCACAAACTCGTCGCCGACGGCGTCGCGACGGGGATCGAGAGCGCCGAGACGCCTGTCGGCGGGCCGGCGGCACCTGCCGGCGACGACGAACGGGCCGACAGCACGGACCGGTCGGCGGAAACAAAGGCGTCCAGCGACCAGCCGGATTCGGAGTCCCGGCCGAGTCCCACGGCCGGTTCGGACTCGGGCCCCACACCGGAAGCGGACCCCGACGGGAACCCCGCTGGTACACCCCCGTCTGCGACGGTGGCGCCCGCGGCTGGGACTGACGGAACAACCGCTGATTCCCACACCCAGGCGGAGCCGGCTGCGGCTGACGTGGCGTCCGACACAGCGGAATCGGCACCCCAGGTGAATGGGCCGGGAGCGCCGGAGGATTCCGGAACGGCCGGAACCGGCGCGACCGACGGCGACCAACCACCCGCGGAGCTGGGTACTCGTATCGGGCCGTCCGGAGGGGGCGACCCCGGGTCCCCGACAGACGCGGCCGGAGCCGCCGACGCCCCCGGCGAGTCAGCGACAGCGACGCCGGACCCGAACGCGGACTCCGGAGTCCCAGGCGCGTCGAATGACCCGAGTCCGGACCTGGAGACCACTGTCGCGACCGGTCTGGAGACCACGGACGAGTGGACCCCGCCCGAAGGCCTGGAGACGGAGCCGGTTGAGGTGGGGATGAGCGACGCAGCGTCGGTCGACGTGGAGGAGGGCGGTTCTGGCCCGGCCGATGTCGGCGTTGACAACGCCGGGTCGACCGACCAACCGGGTGACCTGTCCCCAGAACGACCCGAGCCGTCTCCGGAGGAGATCGCGTTCGGTTCCCCGGGTAGCGAGGCAGGTCAGGGGTCCGGCCGGGACGCCGGGACCGACGCCGGGCCAGACGACGGGGGCGTGACCGAGCGGGCGGACTGGTTCGACGAAGGCTCCGGGGAATGGTCCGATGCCGAGACGACGGAGG
>CAZOWU010000071.1:0-9943 GCA_964583735.1 uncultured Halobacteriales archaeon
CTGCTGGATTTCGTCCGGCCGACGGCCGGTACCGCGACGGTCCTGGGCCGGGACGCGCAGACCGAGACCACGGCAGTCCGCGAGCGTATCGGCGTCCTCCCGGAGGGGTTCGACCTCTACGACCGCCTCTCCGGACGGGCGCACCTCGACCTCGCGGTCGAGCTGAAAGACGCCGACGACGACCCCGACGCGGTCCTCGAGCGGGTCGGCCTCTCCCCCGAAGCGGGCCGGCGCAACGCCGGCGGCTACTCGCAAGGGATGCGCCAGCGCCTCGCGCTGGGGATGGCGCTGGTCGGCAACCCCGCCCTGCTCGTGCTCGACGAGCCCACCAACGGGCTCGACCCCAACGGCGCCCGCGAGATGCGCACCATCGTTCGCGAGGAAGTCGACCGCGGCGCGACGGTCTTTTTCTCCTCGCACATCCTCGACCAGGTCCAGGCGGTCTGTGACCGGGTGGGGATTATCGACGACGGCTCCCTGGTGGCCATCGACACCATCGACGGCCTCCGGTCGGAGGTTGGCACCGCCGCCACGATCACTCTCGAGGTCGACGCCCTGCCGACCGAACTCCAGCTGACGGCGGTCGACGGCGTCTCCACAGTCTCCTTTGGCGAGTCGTCTGTCACCGCCACCTGCACCGACCCAGCGGCGAAGGTCGCGGTGGTGGACCGGGTCCGCGAGGCCGGCGCCACAGTCCAGGACATCACGACCACCGAAGCGTCCCTCGAGGAACTGTTCGCCGCTTATACGAAGGACCGACGATGAGGTGGCTCGCTGTCGCCCGGAAGGACTTCGAGAACGCTGCCCGGGCCTACCTGGTCTGGGGTGTGGTCGTCGTTCTCGCCGCCCTGGTGGTGTTGATCGTCGCCGTCCCGGGACTCGTCGGGGACTTCTCGGCCCGGCTGGCCTTCGAGGCGACCACGCAGGCTGTGGGAACTGTCGTCCCTATCGTCGCGCTGGTCGCCGCCTACCTCTCGGTAGCGGGCGAACGCGAATCCGGCACACTCCGGATCCTGTTGAGTCTGCCACCCTCCCGGCGCGACGTCGTCCTCGGGAAGTTCCTCGCCCGGACGGCGCTGGTCGTCGCGAGCATCCTGCTCGCGTTCGCACTCGGGGCCGTCGCCAGCCTCCTTGTCTACGGCACTGTCCCGGTCGACGTGGTTCTCGGAACGGCAGCACTCACCTGCCTCCTCGGGGTTTCCTTCGTGGGTGTCGCAGTCGGTGCCTCCGCGTCGGTCGGCAGTCGCGGGCGGGCGGTCGCACTCGCGGTCGGCTTCTTCGTGGTGACGGTCGTGCTCTGGTCGCCGTTGTTACTGGCGGTACAGGTCCTGCTCGAACTCCCGCTACAGGGGGGTACCCAGCCCGATTGGTTCCTGTTCCTCGAGTCGTTCCCGCCCTCGAGCGCCTTCGGGCGGCTGTACGACAGCGTCGTAGGGTCACTGCTGCCCGGGGGTCCGGCAGCGAGCGACAGCGTCTTTCTGAGTGACGGCGCGATGCTTGCCGTGCTGGTGTTCTGGACGCTGGTACCGCTGGCGCTTGGCTACTGGCGGTTCGAGCGGGCTGACCTGGGGTAGAACAAATGCAGGAGAAACCCCACGGCTTTGGCCGTCGGTAGCTCAAACGGGGACGAGCAACACGGGGACCCTGTGCGTATTCAGGACGGCCTCGGTCATGCTCGGGAGGACGAGTTCCTCGAACCGCCCGTGTTCGACCTCCCCCATGACGACGTACTCGAACTTCCGGCCGCTCTCCAGGATGGTGTCCGTGAGACGCTTCTGTTTCGAAACCTCGGCCACCTCGGCGTCATCCGCCTCGGCGTTCAGGTCGACCTCGACGGGAATGTCAGGGTCGACCCGGTCGACCGTGGCTCGAACCTCCGCCTCGACCTCCTGGGCTGACTCATCCGCGACCTCACGGGCGTGGTAGACGAACAGGCCGTCGCCGCTGGCGGCGGCGCGCTCGGCCGCGAACTCGAGCACGGTGGCTCGCTCTTCGGGCACTCCCCCGTAGGCGACGAAGATGGTTCCCATATCCGCCTTACGTCGCCGGGTGACTTTAGCCTTGGTCGGCTTTCGGTGGAGCCTGCCGGCGGATAGAGGCGACATACCGAAGAGGGTGGCACCCGACCAGCCGGGTATGTTCGGGACGAGCGGCATCCGCGGACCGGTGGGCGAGGCGGTCACGGCGGAGCTGGCACTCGAAGTCGGCCGGGCACTGGGCGCCGAGACCGACCGGGTCGTCGTCGGCCGGGACCCCCGCGAGAGCGGTCGCCTTCTCGTGGACGCACTGGCTGCGGGGCTCCGGGAGTGTGGGACGGACGTCGCCGATATGGGGCTGGCGGCGACGCCGACCGTGGCCCGGGCGGTCGCCTGGGAAAACGCCGACGCGGGTGCGGCGGTCACCGCCTCGCACAACCCGCCCCCCGACAACGGGATCAAACTCTGGCAGCCCAGCGGCCAGGCCTTCGACGAGCCGATGCGCGAGCGGGTTGCCGACCGGGTCCGTACCGACGAGCCCGCCCTCGCGGCCTGGGACAAACTGGGCGGGCGGAAGACCGTGGACGCGACCGAGCGCCACCGCAAAGCGCTCGTCGACGCGGTCGACCCTGCACGGCAACTCTCCGTGGTCGTCGACGTCGGTAACGGGGCTGGCGGGGTCACCGCCCGGGCGCTCCAGAAGCTTGGGTGTTCGGTGGAGACGCTGAACGCCCAGCCGGACGGCTCCTTCCCCGGCCGGCAGAGCGAACCCACCGCCGAGCACTGCAGCTCGCTTTCTACCCTCGTAGGTAACTCTAACGCGGACCTGGGCATCGCCCACGACGGCGACGCCGACCGGATGCGTGCGGTGACTGCCGACGGTCAGTTCCTCTCCGGTGACGTCCTGCTGGCGATACTCGCCCGGGCTGCCGCCGCGGCCGGCGACACGGTCGCGGTACCGGTCGATACGAGCCTGGCGGTCGCCGACCACCTCGCCGGGGCCGACATCGAGGTCACGCGGACCCCGGTCGGCGACGTCTACGTCGCGGCGGCAGCGAGCGAACCCGGAGTGGCGTTCGGCGGCGAGCCAAGCGGTGCCTGGGTGTGGCCCGGGGAGACGCTGTGTCCCGACGGTCCACTGGCGGCCTGCAAGCTGGTCGAACTGGCCGCCGACCGGCCGCTGGCCGAGCGCGCGGCGGCCGTCGAGACCTACCCGATCCGCCGCGAGTCAGTCGAGGTCGAAGACAAGCAGGCGGTGATGGAGCGGGTCCGCGAGCGGGTCGACCGTGAGGAGGCCGCCGAGGCGGTGTCGACACTCGACGGCGTGCGCGTCGAGCGCGAGGCGGGGTGGGTTCTGGTCCGGGCAAGCGGGACGCAGCCGCTCGTCCGCCTGACCGCGGAAGCCCGGTCGGCGGACGACGCGGAGAAGTTACTCGTCGATGCGGGGTCACTGCTTGCGGCCGCCAGAAGGGAGAAGACGTAGGCTATCCGCGCCGCGTCGACCGGGCCTGTCGGACGTCGGCCCCGTCGCGGATCTTGTCCTCACACTGGGGACAGACCCGCGGCTTGTCGACGCCGTTCGGTGTGAAGACACGTGCGTAGTCGGCGGTTACAAAGCCACCGCAGTTCTGGCATTCCGGCATACATTCCAACTGTAGACACACCCCATCTTAATGATTGGTGGTTTGAGAATGACCCACACTTATCAACCTCAACGGCTGTTTGCAACCATGGTACACACAGCCGTCATCGCCGGGGTCGGCCCCGGCCTGGGTGCGTCGCTCGCCCGTCGCTTTGCCGCCAAGGGGTGTGATGTCGGACTGCTCGCCCGCACCGCGTCGTTCGTCGACGGGCTCGCGTCCGATATCGCGGCCGACTACCCCGGTGACGCCGTCGCCGCGCAGGCCGACATCACCGACCGCGGGGCCGTCGCCGACGCCTTCGCGACCGTCCGGGAAGCACTCGGCCCCGTCGACGTGCTGATCAACCACGCCAGTGGGGCCACCTGGGACGGCGCCGACGTCGACCCCGCGGACTTCCGGCGGAGCCTGGAGGTCGGCCCTGTCGGTAGCCTCCACTGCACCCAGGAGGCGCTGGCGGACATGCGCGGCGCGGATGGGGGTGGCGCGGAGGGCCCGCCCGATGGCACCCACGGGACGGTCATCTTCACCGGAGCGACGTCCGCGGTGCGGGGCCGGGATGGCGCCCTGGGCTTCAGCGCCGCGAAGTTCGCCGTCCGCGGGATGGCGGAATCGCTGGCCCGCGAGCTCGGCCCGGAGGGGATCCACGTCGCCCACGTCGTCATCGACGGCGGGATCGCCACGCCCGCTGCAGTGGAAGCCGGCGGCGACCCCGACCAACTGCTCGACCCGGACGCAATCGCCAACTCCTACTGGCACCTAATCGAGCAGGACCGCTCCTCGTGGACGCTCGAACTCGACCTGCGCCCGCACGTCGAGGAGTTCTGACCCCCGGCAGTCCCGTCGACTTTCGGAGTGGGGAGGTCTGCTGCGTGGCGGCGACACGGCCCCCCTTTCCACCCGGGTGGTCCAATCCGGGACGATGACCGCCGATGCGAGCGACGCCGCGGACCGGACACTCGGGCCGGAGGACGCCTTCGGGGCGCTCGGGAACGAAACGCGGATGACGACCCTGCGGGTCCTGGCCGACGCGGACGGGCCGCTCCCGTTCTCGGAGCTGCGCGACCGCGTTGGGATGCCGGACAGCGGACAGTTCAACTACCACCTCGACAAACTCGTGGGTCACTTCCTTGCGCGGACCGACGCGGGGTACGGGCTCCGCAGGGCTGGTGACCGCGTGGTCGAGGCGGTGCTCTCGGGTGCCGTGACCGAGGCACCGACGCTGGAACTGACCGATGTGGACGAGCAGTGTTTCCGCTGTGACGGCGGGGTGAAGGTCGGCTTCCGCGAGGAGCGGGTGGCGGCCTACTGAACCGAGTGCGACGGGATGTACGGCGAGGGGTTCGCGGAGACGGCGTCGATGACGGCCGCGGACGAGGATGGAGACGCGTACGGGTCTCTCGGCGGGTTCGCCATCCCGTCGGCGGGCCTCCGCGACCGCAGGCCAATGGAAGCGTTCGAGTCCTGGGAGTCGCGGCCGTGGCCCGAGGCCCACCCGCGGGCCCCGCTGTGGCTCCCGACGAGACCTTCTGCGGGGACCTCGATTGCGCGTCTCGTCTCCGAGTTGGGGGACATGCGCGGCGACAGGGACCGCACACCGAACACAGCAACGGCGGAGTGACTGTGGCGTAGCGATGGCGATAGCGGCTGTGGGGGTGATAGTGACGAGGTCCAGGCTCAGAACTGGGCGGTCACGGCGCCGTCCTCGCCGAGTTCGACGACGCCGTCGAACAGCTCGCTGAACGAGTCGACCGTGGTGTCCTCGTGGACGCCGCGGGCGAGATGGAACAGGCCGACGGCGTCGTACTCCGCAAGCAACGCGAGCAGGTCCTCGACGGCCGTGACGGCGCGGTTCTCGTCGGCGTAGTAGACCATCTCGGTGATCGAGTCGACGCTGACCCGGAGTTTCCCCTCGTGGGAGGCGAGAAACTCCTCGACGCGGTCGACGATAGCGTCGAGATTGTCGGGGGCGGAGACGTACTGGACGCGGTCACTCTGGCGGCGGGTGTAGCCCCGCTCGACGGAGATGGCGTCGAGGACGGTGGCGCTGTCCTCGTCGACCTCGTAGTGTTCGAGCTTCTGTTCGACCTCGCGGGCCGTCGTCCGCGTCGAGACCACCAGCAGGTGGTCGGTGTCGGTCTTCAGGAAGTCGGTGTCGATCCGGTCAGTCTGTGCCGTGCTCGGGTGGATGAGCAGCACTCCGGTCCCGGTCGGGACCGACTCCGGGGCGTTCTCGATGGCCAGCGTGTACTCCATACACACCACGGGGAGGCCGGAGTGCGTATAAGCCTGCGGGGTCAGTCACGGCGTCCGGCGACTCTCCGCCCGCGACGGCTGTTCGAGGACGGACACCCCTCCGGGGAGTTCGCCAACGTAGTGCCGACAGAACCGGTCGCCCCGGGCGTTGACAGTGCCATACTCAGGACACTCTCGACACTCCACGTCCTCGGCGTGGACGCGGTCTGTCGCTTCCTCGCCGACGGCCATCGCGTTCCTGTCGGGAGACCTTCCAGTCTCGCCGGCACCCGGGCGGTTCCGGTAGGCGCAGGCCAGCGCCAGCAGGTGGAGCACCGGGAGCACGGGGATGGCTCCGTAGACCCACTCTCCGGTCGTGTGGTACTGTATAGCCGCGCACAACTTGGAATTTCTGTCACCCGTCCGGAGCGGAGGGTGTGCGGGCGCCCGGCGACGAGTACCGTCGCCGCGTCCGGAGGCTTTTGTCCGGTGGCGGGGCCAGACCGCCCGATGGGACCCATCGGTGACCCGTGTGGCTGAGCCGGCCCTGCTGGTGTGGCGGCGGCCGGACGGCCGCGAGGACTGCTTTCGAGCGCAGTGGGGCGGGAGCGAGACGGCCCTGTCGGCCGTGCTGGAGGCGGGCCAGCCGCCGCGTCGGGTCGTCGACTGGGAGCTGTCACGTCGGGCCGTTTCGCGGTCGGACTGGCTTGCAGACCTCGACCGTCTCCGCCTGTCGGCGGTCTATCTCCAGGGCTGTGACCGGTCCAGGGTCTACCTGCCGCTGTGGTTCGGGGTTCCGGCGGCCGGCCTGTCGGCCGACCCGGAGGCCGGAGCACTCGTCCGGGTCCGGTCGCTATCTGCTGTCCAGCGAGTCCGGGGGGACTGGCGGGTCCTGAGAGGCAAACTCGGAGCGTCCATCGCGGCCGGCCGGCTGCCTATCGCGGCCGTCCCGCTGGTGCTCCGTGGAGTAGTTGCGGACCGGGAGACGCTGGACGGCGTCCCGCCACCGGAGTGACCGCGGAGTCACCGGTGCCGTCGCACACCCCTGTGGCGACCACGAGCCACACAGACCGCCCCGGACCCAGGACCCACCCGGACTGACCCGGGCCAGCCCGGAGTCTGCAGGCTTTTGTGGGCCCAAATCTTACCGCGGGACGTGACTGGTGTCGAGAGCCGGGTTGCCCCCGACGCCGAGGCCGCCCGCGACCTCGCAGCCGCGGCGCTGGACCGGGAGGCGACGGTCGTCGTCTTCGGACGCTGCACAGTCGAGTACGACGGCCGCGCGGCCAGCACGCTCGGCCCCGGCGACCGGCTGGTGGTGCTCAAGCCCGACGGCACCGCGCTGGTCCACACCGACGAGGGCCAGCAGCCGGTGAACTGGCAGCCCCCAGGCTGTGCTCACAGCGTCTGGGTCGACGGGGGGCTGGTCGTCCGCAGCGAGCGCGAGACGCCTCCCGAGACGCTGTTCGTCGAGTTCGAGGACGTCGCCCACGCCGCCGCTTACGACGGCTCCGACCCCGAGGACCTCTCGCTGTCCGGGACTGAGGCGGACCTCAAAGAGCGGGTCCTCGCGGAGCCCGAACTCGTCGAGGCGGGCTTCGAGCCCCGCGCCACAGAACGGGAGACCCCCGCCGGCGCGGTCGACGTCTTCGGCGTCGACGCCGACGGGAACCGCGTCGTGCTGGAACTCAAGCGCCGCCGGGTCGGCCCGGACGCGGTCAGCCAGCTCAACCGCTACGTCGACGCCCTGGAGCGCGATCTGCACGCCGAGGCCGCCGTCCGCGGCGTGCTCGTCGCCCCCTCGGTGACCGACCGGGCCCGCCGGCTGCTCGCCGAGCGCGGCCTCGAGTTCGTCTCTCTAGAGCCGTAGGCGGGCGTGGCGCGCTTGGCCACCGCGCAGGTGCGTGCTCCTCACTCTTCGTGCCGGCCCTTCCGATTACCACGTCGGTCCCGCCGTCCATCTCCCCGATATCGGCTGTCGGGCCCTCACTACTGTGTTCGACGGCGTTGGGATACAGACTCTCCACCAGTTGCGGAAGCCGGCTGCGGTCGGCTTCGACGGTCGGTGAGGCATCGGTTTCGAGTGTTGTTGTCCGAGACGCTCCGAACCGTGCGAGGCTCCAACCGCAGTATCCACAACGGACGCGCCGTCTGTCTCTCACCCGGGACGTGATGGACAGTTTCAGGCCGCCTGACGACGGTACGTCTCGACGCGTCGGGTGGCGGTCCGGTACGCGAGCGGGACCGACACGACACTCCCGACCAGAACAACCGCGCTCGCCACGAGCAACACCTCCGGCCCGATGTCGAGTCCCCAGGGAAGCCACCGGGATAGCAACACGGCCCCCACCTCACGGGCGGTCTCGCTGCTCAGGACCGCCGCGGAAACGACGGTCAGACTCACATACACCGAAAAGAGGCTGTATGCGCGTTTACTCGGCGGTACGGCCCGTTTCGATCCGCTGATACTAACCGCTTCGAAACGCGGGTAAACCGAGCCCATGCCGGTTGCGACGACCGCGCTGCCGACGACTGCAGCGATACTCACCGCGCCGAGCGCGCCAAGTACCACCGGAGGACGTCCAGCGACGTACCCAGCACCGACCGCAAGCCCTGCAGTCACCGGTCCACCCACGAGCGCGGCCGCGACGACGTTCCCGTGGACGACATCCCGTGCACGCGCCGGTGCCGTCAGCAGCGCCGGGAGCATCGACCCCTGGTTCCCGAGTGGGTTCAGCGGCACCACCGCACCAGCGGCCCACGCGCCGTACCCAACGACGAACCACGGCACGAACCACGGGAGTGTCCCGCTCGTCACAGCCATGTCGATGAACGAGATGGCCCCCAACATCGGTGGCGCGACGAAGACGAACTGGAGCGGCGAGCGCACCGCCCGGAGCAGCGTCGTACTGGCGATGCCACGTGTTGCGGGCGTTCGACAGACCAGCCCCAGAACCGTGTCGACACTGTGGTCGGGCGCTGTCGTGCGTTCCGTCTCCTCGCGGTCACTCGTGTGAGCGGCGTCGGCGACCCACGCATACCGAGCGGCTGGAACCGACAGCACTAGCCCCCCGACGCCGACGAGGGGAGTGAGTCCGAGCAGAACGACCGCGCCGACCGAGTTCACGTCCGCGCCGGCGGTGGTGAGAAGTGCGAGGTCCCCGACCCACGCGGTCGGTGGGGCCCGGAAGACCGGCTCCAGCTGTTCGACGACTCCAAGCAGTCCGCCCGTCACAGAGAGTGTGACGTATGCAAGACCGAGCCCGAGGCCGACGGCAGTCGTGAGCCGAGCGAGCCGTGGTGACCGGCGAATGACACCCTTGAGCGCAAGTCCAATCGGGTAGCCGACCGCCGTCGCCGTGACTACCACGACGACCGCGGCAGCGAGCATCCCGACCACCGGGAGGGGTGAACCGGTTCCGGCCGCCAATCCCGCGCCGGCGGCGAGCCCGAGACTGACAGTGTACACCGAGTACTTGATTCCGGCTGCAATCAGCTTTCCACCGACGATGTCAGCCGTCGGCCGGATCGTCAGGTAGTGACCGTCGTTGTCGAGGCTCCCGTTGCTCCCGACACTGTCGACAACGAGGAGTATCGTGATGAACAGCCAGAACACACCCGTCGCGGTGAACAGCCACGCTGGTGCAGACGCCCCAGCGGTGAGCGTCGAACCGACATCCCGCGCTGCGTCGAACGTAAGCCAACCGATGAATGCATAGATGACACCCACGACGAACATGAACGCAACCCAGAAGCCCTGGTCTCTCACCCAGCGGTAGCCTCTGAGCAGGTCGACCCGGGCAAACTCCCAACTGTTCCGAGCCGATGGGACAACACCCCGGGAGGTGGGTCCGTCCTCGCTGACACTCGCGGACGCCGCCCCGGACTGGCCGCGACCGGGTGGTGTATTGTCAGACATTCCCCGAACGCTGCCGACCTTTCCTGCCATCACCCTTCGACGGGGTCGTGTCCGTCCCAGTGGCGTCCCGTTCGTCGGTAATTTCCAAGAATGCCGTTTCGAGGTCCGTGGATTCGTTTGCCCGGGATTTGAGCTCCGACGGTGGGGCCTCTGCGACGAGCGTGCCGTCGTCG
>CAZOWU010000072.1:0-9911 GCA_964583735.1 uncultured Halobacteriales archaeon
CCATCTTCATCAACCTCGCGTTCATCATGCTGCTGTACCGCAAGGAGTTCCTCCCCGACGTGATGATCGTCAAGAAGCGCCGCCGGAAGTGGGAGGACCTGTACATCCGCGAGGACGACGTCGACGGCAACTCGTTCACGGATGGTCTCGGTGAGAGTATCAAGCGCGCCGTCTACCCCTACTACAAACGCTGACCATGCCAGAAAACGAAGACAAGTATCCGACACAGTCGGGCAGGCGGCGCTTCGTAAAGGGCGTCGTCGGCAGCGCGGCGCTGTCGGGCGTCGCCGCCGGAACCGCCGCGACCGTCAACTCCGCAACCTCTCCCGGGGGCGCCGGGGGAGGGACGACGGAGTTCATCGCGGTCGAGAACACTGACGGTCCCGCACCCCGCGGGATGCCGGTCATCCCCGTCGAGGTCGACGGCGGCGAACTCAAGGGGCTGTGGCCGGAGGTGGCGGAGAGACAGGAGAGCGGCCGCACGATCACGGTCGCCGAACAGGACGTCGGCGGCGTCAGCTACTCCTCGGCCTGGTTCCAGTACTGCGGCGTCCAGCAGTACTCGAGCACACAGCCCGGTCTCGAGGCGAACAACTCCTTTGTCGCGGGCGGCGGCTACGACTGGATGGAGAGCGTCGAGCGTGGCGAGCCGCTCACCGTCGACATGTTCGACGACTACGAGGAGTGGGGCAACGGGGTCGGCAAGGCCGGCCTTGGCAAACCCGCCTCGGGGACCTGGCGCAAGCCCGACGAGGGCCGTGGTATGCCCGTGCAGGTCATCCGGAGCGTCGAAGTCGAGAAGATGGCAAACGGCGAGGGCCGGTACGCGAGCCTGCCGGGCGACGTCCAGTCTTTTATTACCGCTGCGACCCAAGACGGTTTTATGGCATGGCTCAACAAATGCACCCACTTCTGCTGTACGCCGGGATTCAAAAACGACCCCGGGAGCGAAGCGTACGGCGGGGGAGACAAGGTGTACTGCCAGTGCCACCAGTCGCTGTACGACCCGTTTAGCCCCGTGAAAGCACAGTTCGTTGCCCTGCCGCGTCCTCTGGAGTGATACGATGAGTCTGGAACGCAAAGACGACCACGACCACAATGCCTGGATGGAAGAGCGCGACCTGACGCCGGTGGAGTCGATCTACCTGACCATCCTGGTGTGGTTCGACAAGCGGCTGCGCATCGTTGACTACCTCGAGTTGCTGGAGGACCTGTACTACAAGGTCAACATGCAGATGCCCAAGAGCCACACCGAGCAGTACAACCTCGACAACAAGTTCTGGTACTGGTACCCGCTGTACGCGCTGGGGTCGTTCTCGACGATCGCGTACATCGTGGCTTCCATTTCCGGGGCACTTTTGGGCTTTTACTACGCGCCTGCTGCCGCGGCAGCCGACGGGACCCCGACAGTCGCCTATCAGCAGATTTCACTCATCATGACGGACCTGAACATGGGCTTTTTCCTCCGGAGTCTCCACCGGTGGTCGGCTCAGGTGATGGTCGCTGCGGTCTTCCTGCACATGCTGCGGGTCTACTTCACCGGCGCGTACAAGGAACCCCGTGAGCTCAACTGGATCATCGGCATCGTGCTCATCTCGTTGACGATGGTCTTCGGGTACACGGGGTACCTGCTCCCGTGGGACCAGCTGGCCTTCTGGGCCGGCCAGATCGGCGTCGAGATGTCGCTGTCGATCCCGCTCATCGGCGAGTGGGTCGCCCAGCTGCTCTTTGGCGGCTTCACGCTGACCCAGGCCACGCTACAACGGATGTATCTGTTGCACGT
Source organism: uncultured Halobacteriales archaeon (assembly GCA_964583735.1). Taxonomy (GTDB): domain Archaea; phylum Halobacteriota; class Halobacteria; order Halobacteriales; family Haloarculaceae; genus Salinirussus. The sequence continues at coordinate 1,784 of CAZOWU010000072.1, forward strand.
GTTCCTGTTGCCGTTCGTCGTGACGGCGCTGATCGCGGTCCACATCGGCATCGTCTGGATGCAGGGCATCGCGGAACCGCACTAACACAATGACCGAGGACACCGACACCACCGACGCGGAGGAACCGACCGGGGACGTCGCGACAGACGGTACCCCCGCGAGCGAGGCGAGCGGGACCTCGTCAGAGCTTCGCTCTGACGGCGGCAAAGAGACCGCTACGGACGGCGCGGGCCCGGGAATCGTCCCACCGGACGACGAGACGCCAGCCTGGAGCGAGCGCAAGCAACGCTCCCAGGGGCTCTCCCGACTGACCTACGAGTACTTCGAGCGGGCCCGCCGCGAGGACCAGGACCTGCGCCAGGAGTCCAGTTACGTCGAACGGGACGTGCTGGGCTTTCCCGCCTGGCCACACGAGATGATCCGTAACCTCGCTATCACCAGCTTCTTCGTGGGGATGATCATCCTGCTGGCGGCGACGCTACCGCCCCACATCGAGCCGCCGGCCAACTCCGGTTCGACGCCCGCAATCATCCTGCCGGACTGGTATCTCTACTGGTCCTTTGGCCTGCTGAAGCTCGGGCCGTTGAACCCCGAGTTGAGTCTGCTGGGCGGACAACAGCTGATGGCCGACCGCACGTTCGGCGTGCTTGCCAACCTGGTCGTGGTCGGCGCCATCGCGATCGTCCCCTTCCTGAACAAGGGGGCGGCCCGTCGCCCGGTCGAGCAGCCGTTCTGGGCCGCCGTCGGCTTCGGCGGCGTCATCTTCGCGTTCACCATCTCCGCCTACTCGGTGAACAACCTGATCCCGATGGAGCCGACCCTGCAGTTCGACCTGGCCTTCCTGCTGCCGGTGCTGGCGGCCTGCATCGCCTACTCGGTGCTGAAGTCGATGCGGGAGGGGTACATGTTCGACCTGAACCGGCGGTACTACCGGCTCCGGCCGCCGAAGTAGATGGCCGGGGACGCCGACGCCGAGGAGCCGGAGACGTCGGTGGACCACCCGCGCCGTGCCGACGACGGGAAGGACGTCATCGTCCCGCTCCGGCTGTACAAGACCGTCACCGTCTTTTCGACGCTCTTTGCGGTCGTGTTCGTGCTCGCGGGCTTCGTCATGCTCGACTCGGCGACCAACAGGGCGACCGCCGAACTCTCCGAAGTCGACCCCGTACTGGGGATCCTCGGGCTTTCGTCGCTGGTCTTCGGGGCCGTCATCTACGCCTTCTCCACGCGGTTTCGCACCGCGGAGATGGGAAAGGCTAAAGACGACTCTGACGAAGACCCAGATAATGGCTGACGAGTTCGCCAAGGGCTTCGGCATCTTCGTGACGGCCGGACTCGGGTGGATGATCCTCGGCGGGTGGTACAACACGCCGGACTTCGAGACACAGCTGTCCGCACCCAATCCCGAGCAGGCCGAACTGTACGGCCAGATCGCCATCGCCCTGAAAGACGGGCTGTTCTGGTTTGCCATCCTCGGGGCGCTGACCTTCTGGGTCGTCATCCCCGCCATCGAGGAAGCCCGGTCCGCACTGAGCGAATAGACTGAGAGTCAGCGCCAACAGTCTGGCGGGTGGTCAGTACCGCCGGCCGCGGTCCCGGACGCACCGCTGTCCGCCGGCCGTACGGACAAGCACAACCCCTTTGCGGTGTCCGTCCATAGCAGCCGTCGATGTCGAACTGCGACGAATGCGGCAAACGCGAGAGCATGCCGTACCAGTGTCGGCACTGCGGCGGGACCTTCTGTGCCGAACACCGGCTGCCCGAGGCCCACGACTGCCCCGGGCTGGCGGAGTGGGGCGAGCCAGGTGACGGCGTCTTCGATTCGGGCTTCGACGACTCCGTGACGAGCGAGGACGGCGGCGGGCTGCTCAGCGGCCGGGTCGACACCGGCGTCGGCGGCCCGATGGGGTATGTCCGCGGGAACATGACCTTCGTCTTCCTGGGGCTGATGTGGGTCACCTTCGCCATCCAGCTCGTCTTCCAGGTAGCCACCGGTCTCTACCCGCTCTCGGGGGCGACCATCAGCGCCAACCCCGGTGCCTACCAGCTGTACAGCGCGCTCTTCACGCTCTCGCCGGCCCACCCCGAGTACGTCTGGACGTGGGTCACCTCCATCTTCGCCCACGGCGGCTTCGCACACATCGCGCTCAACAGCATCATCATCTACTTCTTCGGCCGGCTGGTCGAGGACTACATCGGGTCGAGGGCCTTCGCGGCGCTGTTCATCGGCAGCGGGGCCATCGCCGGGCTGGGTCAGGTCGGCGTCCAAATCCTCGAACTCGGTGCGGTCCCGAGCTCCGTCGTCGTCGTCAGCAGCGGCCAGGTCGTCAACGTCGTCGGCGGCGTGCTCGGGGCCAGCGGCGCCGGGCTGGCCATCATGGCCGTGCTGACCGTCATCAACCCCGGGCTTCGGGTCTACCTGTACTTCCTTATCCCCGTCCCCCTGTGGCTGTTGACAGCCGGCTACACCGCGCTGACCGTCTTCTCGATCATCGGCGGCGGCGTCGGCGCCGGTGGGGTCGCACAGGCCGCCCACTTGCTCGGGCTGGTCATCGGGCTGGCCTACGGCTACCGCGTCCGCGACCGCATCACGGCGCCCGGCCAGCTCCAGTTCGGCGGTCCCGGTGGCCCCGGTGGCCCCGGGGGCCCGGGTGGACCAGGCGGACCCGGTGGGCGGGGTCGCGGCCCCTTCTGATGGAACTCGCCCGTCCCCGCTTTCTCCCGGACCCCGACCGCTCGCGCGCGGAGATGGAAGCCCTCCAGCGCGAGCTCGCCGAGGCTGCGGTCTTCGCGGACGACCTGGAACACGACCCCGCAGTGCTCGGCACCCACAGCGGGCCGCCCGTCGCTGGGGTTGACCAGGCTTTCCGGGGCGCCGGCGAGCAGGAGGAGGCGGTGAGTGCCGCCGTGCTCGTTCGTGGCCAGCGGGTCGTCGGGAACGCGAGCGCCGTCCGCGAGGCCGCAATCCCCTACGTCCCCGGCCTGCTCTCCTTCCGGGAAGGGGAGGCGGTGCTCGCCGCGTTGCAGGGTCTATCGGGGGACCCGGCGGTGACGCTCGTCGACGGGAGCGGGCGGATCCACTTCCGGGAGGCTGGCCTCGCTACGCACGTCGGCGTCGCCCTCGAAACACCGACGGTCGGCGTCGCCAAGAGCCTCCTCTGCGGGGAGCCACGGCAGTCCGTCGAGGGTCTAGAGACGGGCGAGCGGGTCGCCATCGAGGCCGACAGCGATGTGAGCGCCCCCGAGGGAACCGTCGTCGGGTACGCCGTCCAGACCCGGCAGTTCGACTCGCCAAAGCGGCATATCAACCCCGTCTACGTCAGCCCCGGCCACCGGGTGAGCGCGGAGACCGCCGCCGAGGTCGTCCTCGCGTGCACCGCGGGCTACAAGCTGCCCGAGCCGACCCGGCTGGCCGACGCCGCCGCCGACGACCTGCGGTGAGCAAAGACTGCCAGCGCAAGGGTGGTGGTTACTGTATCAGGACCGCACCTCGAAGCCACACACTCCCCCGGCCGATTACGGTGGCTGGTCACGGGCGCCCAGCGCCCGTTCGCACGGACCGGGGCGCCCTGCTCCCCCCACCACGCAGCTGGTAGGTACCCACTGACCGCGACCGCCGACAGTTAACTGTCCCCCCGCCGTCGGGGCAGGTATGGAGGAGACGGCCCTGATCACCGGCTGTTCGTCGGGGATCGGACGCGCAACCGCAGAGCTATTCGCCGAGGAGGGCTGGACCGTCTACGCGACCAGCCGCGACGCCGCCGACATCGCCGGCCTGGCGGAGAGGGGCTGTGAGACGGCCGAACTCGACGTAACCAACGCCCGCGAGGTCGAGCGGGTCCGCGACCGGATCCTCGACGAGACCGGCCGGGTCGACTGTCTGGTCAACAACGCCGGCTACGCCCAGTACGGCCCCGTCGAGGACGTTCCGACCGACCGGTTGCACGACCAGTTCGACGTCAACGTCTACGGCCCCCACCGGATGGTCCGGGCGGTCCTCCCGACCATGCGCGAGCAGGGCGAGGGGACAGTTGTCAACGTCTCGAGCGTCAGCGGCCGGGTCTCGACACCGGGCTACGGCGCCTACGCGGGCTCGAAGTTCGCGCTAGAGGCGATGAGCGACGCCCTCCGCGCGGAGGTCGAGGGGCTCGGGGTCGAGGTGGTGCTGGTCGAGCCAGGGCCTGTCGAGACCGGTTTCCGTGAACGAGCCGACGAGAGCCTCGAGAAGACGGAGTTCCGGCCGGAGTACGAGTGGGTGTACGACTTCTTCGATGACCGGGCGGCCGTCGACGCGGACTCGCTGTTCGCGGTCGGGCCCGGGGCGGTCGCCACGACTATCCACGACGCGGCAAGCGTCTCCGACCCCGACCCGCGGTACCCAGTCGGCCGAGCCGCCCGAGTCATGCTGCTCGCGCGCTTTCTCCCACACCGGCTCCGGGACGGCGTTTACGGGCTGGTCAGCCGGCTGCCCTAGTCCAGACAGGCCGCCACGACTGTGAGGAGTGTCTCACCACGGACTTCCTCGGCCAGAAGCGGCACCCGGCGGACGTCGTACTCCCGGAAGAACTCCTGGGACGCCGCCAGCGCGCGCTGCTGGACTTCCCACCGGCGGGCACAGAACTCGCAGTCGGTGTGGTTGGGCGCGACCAGCGCCTCGCTGGCGTCGGCATCGAGCCCGGTCACCTCCGCGGGGTCCTGCATGACGCGGTTGACGACGACGGTCCCGACAGGGATACCGAACTCCGCGAGCCGGTCGAGTAACCGCTCGGACTCGCGGACGCTCAGTTCCTCGGGAACCATCACGACCCGGAAATCCGTTTTGGTGGGGTCACGGAGCAGCGTCCGCAGCTCCTCGATCCGGTCGGCAAACTCGCGGAGGCCGTCGATCCCTTCTTCGCCCTCGTCGCCGCCGAGCAACCCCTCGAGCATCCCGCCCATCCGCTCGCGCAGGGTGACTAGACGGCCGACCATCGAGTCGAGCATCTCGGGGAGTTCGAGCAGCCGCAGCGTGTGCCCGGTCGGGGCGGTGTCGACGACGACGCGCTCGAAGCGGGGGTCGTCGAGGTACTCCATCAGCAGCCGGATGGCGGCGGCCTCGTCGGAGCCGGGCATCGACCCCCCCAGCGGGTTGGCGGCGTCCCCGCCGAGCAGTCCCGCCAGCGGGTTTCCACCGTTGCCCTCACCGCCGGCGAAGGGACCCTCCGCCAGGGCGTCCTCGGGGTCGATCTCCGCGGCGTAGAGGTGCTCGCGGACCTGGGCGGGCTCGGCAGGGACGTCGGCCTCCAGGGTGTCCGAGAGGGAGTGTGCGGGGTCAGTCGAGACGACCAGCGTCGGCGTGCCGCCGCGGGCGCTGGCCAGCGCTGTCGCTGCGGCCATCGTCGTCTTGCCGACGCCGCCTTTGCCGCCGTAGAGGACGTACTTGGGGGCGTCGACGCCGGCGGGAACGTCAGCATCGATCTTCTCGACCGGCTCGACTTCAAGATCCATACAGGTTGTTCACCCCGCGCGGTTGTGTGCCTTACGAGCGCGGGACGGTCGGTCGCGTGAGTGACGGGTTCTGCGTCAGGGTGCCGCCGGCACTACGACCGCGAGGAACGGGCTGCCCGGACCTCGGCCCCGTCCCGGAGCTTGTCCTCGCAGTTGGGACACACCCGCGGGCCGTCTTTCTCGTATCCCTCGGGTGCGAACACGCGGACGTACCGCTCGGTGACGAAGCCGCCGCAGTTCTGGCAGGTGGGCATTCTTTGCACGACTCGTCGGCGCACGTAAACACCTTGCGCTACCCGTCAGTCGCCCAGAAGGTCCGGAGCTTGTTGGCGAGGAAATCGGGGGTCATCCGGACGAATTCCTCGCGCTCGGCCGGCGAGAGGGACTCGAAGACGCTGTGGCGGGCGCCGGAAACGTACCGGCGGCCCACCAGCGCCCGGACGCCGCGCTCCTCCGTGCCACGGATGACCCGGCCGATGGCCTGGCGCGCGCGCCGGACCGCCGGCACCGTCAGGGCGTACTCGAAGGCCTGGTCCTCACCAAAGGCGTCGGCGTAAGCCCGCCGGACCGCCCGGACCCGTGGCGAGCCGATGTTGACAAGCGGGACGCCGACCACGGCACACAGTCCCAGCTTGTCGCCGTCGTAGTCGACCCCCTCCGTGAGCGTCCCGCGGGTGCTCGTCACCAGCACCGTTCCCTCGCCGGCGAAAAAGTCCCGCTTCAGCCGTTCGGTCGCCTCGTTCGAAGAGGACTCGTCGACGAGGACGGGCTTGTCGACGGCCCCACGGAGGTAGTCGCCGGCCCAGCGGGCCTCCCGGTAGTTCGGTAGCGCGAGCATGACGTTGCCCGGCGAGCGCGCAAGCGTCCGCAGGACGTGGGCGTACTCGTCGCGGGTCCGGTTCCAGGTATCGGGGTCTCCCTGCTCGGCGGGGTCGCCGCGGTTGTGGGCGGTAAAGGGTGCCGCATCAACCAGCCAGGACGCGCGGTTCTCCTCGGGGAAGGGGAGCCCGTAGCTGCGCTCGGTGACCGGGCGCCCCTCCGCGCGCAGCCCCTCTAGCCCCGACACCTCGGTGAAGACGTCGAGTGGTGTGAGCGTCGCACTCATCAGGACACCGCCGCCGAGTTCGTCGAAGATATCCCGCAGCGACTCGCCGGGCATGCACTCGAAGCGGACCAGACCGGCGGTGTAGGCAGCCTGCCAGGGTTCGCTCACCGAGCCCTCGTCAGCCGGGGCGTGCTCCAGTTCGAGTTCCCGGAAGCTGGCGGCGTGGTCCGCCTCGTACCACCGCGCCACGAGGACGCCGACACCGGCAGCGACGGCCGACCGCTCGCCCAGTTCGGAGAGGGTATCCTCGACGGCCGCGCCGACCGCCGGGAGCGTCCGCCAGTCCGCGCCGGTGTAGCCCTCCCGTTCGGTCCACTCAGTCAGGTCGTCGCGCTCGACGGTCTCGGGGTCCCGGAGCGGTATCTCCTGACCGCGGTCGGGCAGGGTTCGCGGGTCGGCGCGCCACCCCGGGCCGTGTTCGTCGATCAAATACTCCGCGACCCGGTCGTCCAGCCAGGAGAGAACGTCGTCGTAGAAGTCGCGGGCCCGCTCGACCGCGTCGAGGTCCACCTCGTGGCTGGCTAGCCGGTCGGCAACCTGGCGGCGGCGGTCGTCACCCTCGCGGGCCCGGGTGAGCAGGCTCGCGCAGTCGTTGCGCGCCCGGACGAGTGTCGCGCGCCCGACCCGGTCAGAGAGCAGGTCCCGGACCCGCTCCTCCAGGCGGTGGGCCTCGTCGACGACGACGAAGGTGTCTGAATCGAGAATGCTCGCGAGCAACGGCCGGGATTCGGGGTCGAAGAGGTGGTTGTAGTTGCCGACGACCACCTCCGCCGCCTCCAAGAGAACGCTCATCACGCGGTGGGGACAGGTCCCCCGCTCGGTCGCCGCCGGGAGGTACTCCGCGGGGGTCACGACACCCTGCTCGCCGACGCCGAAGTCCACCGGCGAGCCGCGGTTGCGGGCGTACCAGTCGGCCTCGAAGGCGCAGTACAGCGGGCCGTCGTCCTCGCCGTCGCTCATGTCGGCGGGCGCGGCCGGCTGGCGCTGGCGGTAGGGGCTGGTCGCGCCCGCGGTCGAGAGGCTCTCCTCGGCGAGGGTGCGCTGGCCGGCCGCGTCCGGGCGGGCTGCAGCAGCCAAGTCCGCACCCCGCTGTGGGTCCCACCAGACGTCCTCGCCACCCCCGCCGACCGCGGCCTCGGCGACTGGCCGGTCGTCACTCGTCCCCTCGCTCTCGACGAGGCCGGCGGTGTTCTCCCGGAGGTCTTCACACCGGTCGTGGGTGGACGTGTCCCCGAAGCCCCCCTCGCGGCCGTAGGGACAGAGGTCGCGTTTGCCGGTCAGCGAGATGCCGCACAGGGGGTCCTCGAGCCCGGCGTTCATCGTCCGGAGGTCGTCGACGAACTGGCGGCGTTGCTGTTTGACCGGCGTGACGACGAGCACGCGCTCGTAGTCGCCCGCCCGGACGAGCGCCGCGCCGGCGGTCAGCGCGGCCATGGTCTTGCCGGTCCCGCAGGGCCCCTCCATGGCGAGGTAGCCGCGGGCCTCCCCCGCCTGGATGGCCGACTCGACGGCGTCGGCCTGGTTCTCGTAGGGCT
>CAZOWU010000073.1:0-9885 GCA_964583735.1 uncultured Halobacteriales archaeon
GTGGCGGCGGTGGCGGCGGTGGCGGCGGTGGCGGCGCACCCCCGGACGACGGAGACGGTGAACCGGAACCCCCGACTCAGCCAGTCGTGATCGAGCCGCCGCTGACCAGAACGAACAACACGGTCACCGCGACGGTCCCCTCGGTCGCGGCGAATCAGGCGATCGCCCTCAACGTGGCGCTGTCGACCGCGACCGACCGAGGCGGGATCACCGTCGAACGCCTGCAGGTCACCTCTCCCTCACAGGCGAGCAACGTCACGACCCGAGTGACGACGCAACAGGAGCCACCGACGGACGTCGCCAGGCTCGACCGCACGGACTCGCTCGGCTACGTGACTGTCGACCTGGAGAACGTCGCTGACGCCGACAGTACCCCGGGCGTCTTCGAATTCACCGTCTCAGAGGGCCTGCTCGACGAGGAAGGTATCGCGCCAGAGGATGTCGTGATGTACCGATTCTCCGACGGCGAGTACGGACCGATCGAGACGACACACCGAGGTGGCAATCGCTTCAGCGCTCCCACACCCGGGTTCTCCACGTTCGCTGTCGGTGCCCCACCACCCCAGCCGGTCCTGCGCGTGGCCAGTGCGGCCCTCCCACAGGCGACGGTGGGCGCCGGTGAGAGCGTCGACCTCTCCGTGACAGTCGAGAACACCGGCGAGGCTGCCGGCACCGGCCTCTTGGAGGTGACCGCGAACGGGGAGGTCGTGACGACAAGCGAGGTGTCGGTGCCGGAGGGTGCCACCGAGACGACGAGCATCCCGGTCACCATCGAGTCCCCCGGCGACTACGAGATCGCCGTCAGCGGGACCACAGTCGGCTCGCTCACCGTCGACCAGGAAGCGACGGGACCGGACTCGACAGGGGCGCAGGACTCGGTAGGCACTCCGGGCTCGGTCGGGACGGCCCAGCCCGGCCAACAGCCAGGGACGCCATCGGGTAGCTCAGATGACGGAGACGGCGGCGACGTTGGAGAGTTCACCGCTCTGCCCGCGATCATCCTGGTGATTCTCTTTGTCGTCGCGGTGGGCCGGCTCTACGTCCAGCGGAGAGACTAACCAGCCATGACCCCTCCTCAGACTGACCGGGAGACCGAAGTGAGTGCGGACGCGGTCGTCACCGGGGACGACCTCGTCCACGAGTACACCCGCGGCAAAGGGCGGCTCACGAGCGACGGGCCGACTGTCCGGGCGCTCGATGGCGTCTCGGTCTCTATCGCCCGGGACGAAGTAGTGGGAATCGCGGGGCCCAGCGGGAGCGGGAAGTCGACGCTGTTGCACCTGCTCGCCGCGCTGGAGACACCTACCTCGGGGACAGTCCGGCTGGGCGGTGAGGACGTCAGCGAGTACGGCAAGCGCGGGCGTGCCCGCCTCCGGCTGGACCACGTGGGGGTTGTCTTCCAGCGGTTTCACCTCCTGCCAGCACTCTCCGCGCGGGCAAACGTGGCCCTGCCGCTGGTCGAACAGGGCGTGAGCAAAGGTACGCGACGCGAGCGGGCGTCAGCCCGGCTCGAGGCGGTCGGGCTCGGCGACCGCGCGAGTCACAACCCCGGGCAGCTCTCCGGCGGCGAGCAGCAACGTGTCGCGACCGCCCGGGCGCTCGTGACCGAACCGGACCTGGTCGTCGCGGACGAACCCACTGGCGAGCTAGACGCGGCCACCAGCGACCAGGTGCTCTCGGCGCTCGCGGCGGTCGCCGAGGACCGGGCCGTCGTCGTCGCCTCCCACGACGAGCAGGCGCTCGCGGCCTGTGACCGGGTGCTCCGCCTGCGGGACGGCCGGCTCGTCGAGGGTGACTGACGTGCCCGGACGCCGCCTCGCCGGGCTGGTGCAGGTGGGTGTGCGGCGGACCCTCGGCCGGGCCCGGGTCGCCCCACAGCGGGTGCTCCTGAGCGTCGTCGGCGTCGCCCTCGCCGTGGGGCTGATGGTTGCTGTCACGGGTCTCTCGCTCGGCCTGGCCTCCCAGACGGTCCTCGAGGGCGATGACGTCGATTACTGGGTTGTTCCCGACGGCGCGGACGTAGAGTCACTGGCCGTCTCGACCGGCGGCGTCCAAGTCGGCGGCGTGCACCGGGCGAGCGAGCGACTCACCGCCGACCCGCGGGTCGAGTACGCGACACCCGTCCTGCTCGAACTCCTCCCGGTTCGTGACGCGGCCACCGGCGAGCAGACGTACGTCCTTGCGGTGGGCATCGTCCCGGCACAGGGTGAGGACGTCCTCGGGGTATCGACGGCCCAGCTCACCCCCGGGGACCCACACTACGAGAACGGCAGCTACGACGGTCCCTGGACCGGCGGGGTCGTCCTCAACGGAGCTGCTGCGACGGTCACGAACGCCTCGACAGGTGCGACCCTCTCACTCGGTGGTGCCAACGCGAACGAGTCCCTCACCGTCGTCGACACCGCAACCGGCGCGTCGGCCACACCCGTCGGCTCGACGCCGGTCGCGGTTGTTCACCTGAGCGAGCTGCAATCGCTGACTGGCGCGACCGAGGGCGACCGGGCTGACCAGGTGCTGGTCAGCACTACCGAGCCGGACGTCAGAGACCGGGTCGAGAGCCTCTATCCCCGCACGACCGTCGTGACCCGGAGCGGGCTCGGCGCCCAGCAGGTGACCGCATCCGACCTCCCCCTCGCCGTGGCGGTGGCAGCCCTCGTCTCGGCCGTCGTCGTTGGCGTGCTCTTCGTGACCACGCTGATGGGGCTGGAGGTGAACGCGGACCGGCGCCAGCTCGGCACGCTGGCCGCACTTGGGTTCTCGCGGCGCTCCCGGTCGCTGCTTGTCGCCGTGGAGACGCTCACCGTCTCGGTGCTCGGTGGCGTCGGCGGCTTTCTGCTGGGCGCGCTGGCCATTCTCGGGATCAACGCGCTCGCCGGCACACCGACGGGAGCCGGCGCTGTCGCCCGGTTCGACCCGCTCCTGCTGGGGTACGCCGTGGCCGTCGCCGTGGTCATCGGTCTGCTCGGCGCGCTCTATCCGGCCCTCGTCGGGCGACGGACCGACCCACTCGAGGTGCTCGCAAGATGACCGGTCTCTTAGAGGTGCGCCCGCAGTGAGCCGGCTGGCGCGGCTCCGGGCGCTCGTGGGCGTCGGCGTTGCCCAGCTACGACACGACCGGCTCCGGACGGTCCTCGCGGTGCTCGGCGTTGCGATGGCCGTGCTCGCCACCGTGCTGCTGGTCAGCGTCGGGGTCGGCGTGGTCGAGACCGGCCAGGAGAAGTTCGACCAGTCCGGCCGGGACCTGTGGGTCACCGGCGGGCCCGTCGAACTCCGTCCCGGCTCCGTCGGCGGCTTCCAGAACTCGCTGGTCGGCGCCCACGACCTCGCAGACTCTATCGAGGACCGCGAGAGCGTCTCGACGGCCGTGCCGATGGCCTTTCAGACGGTTTATGCGAGCGCCGACACAGCCGAGTTCCAGACAGTGGTAGCCGTGGGCGCACCCGCACGGGGTCCGTCGGTCTCGGTCACGGACGGGCAGCCCTTCCAGTCGGGTGACGTCCACTACGGGGACGGGAACTACTCGGGACCGATGACCTACGAGGCCGTCCTCGACGAGCGGGCGGCTGACCTGCTGGGGGTGTCGGTCAACGACACCATCCACGTCGGCGGGACGCTCTCAGCAGCCCGCCAGCACGAGTTTCGCGTCGTCGGCATCTCCCCCACGTACTCGCGCTTTGTCGGGTCACCAACCATCACACTCCATCTCAGCGAGCTGCAGGAACTCGTCGGCACGACCGCGAGCGACCGCGCGACATTCCTCTCTATCCGGCTCAACGAGGGTTCGCGCGTTGGCGCTGTCGAGGCGGACCTGGCCGCCCGGCACCCGGAGTACACGGTCCGGACGAACCGCGACCAGCTCGCGGCCACGCTCGGAGACCAGTCGGTCGTCCTCGCCAGCGGCGCGAGCCTCGTCGCGCTCGCGGTCGTCGCGGGCATCCTCCTCCTCCTGAATCTCCAGCTGTCCTTCGTGGTTCGCCACCGGAAGCGGTTCGGCGTGCTCAAGGCAGCGGGGATGTCGGGGAGGTCCTTGCTCGTGCTGGTCAGCTGTAACGCGCTTATCCTCGGGCTCGTGGGCGGCGTGATCGGGGTCGCGTTGGCTGTCCCGAGCCTCTGGGCCGTCAACTCCGTCGCGGAAGCAGTGACGGGCTTTGCCGGCATCGTATCCGTCTCCCCAACGGTCCTGCTTGCCGGGCTGGCTGTGGCACTCGTTGTGAGCTGTCTCGGCGGGGTCATCGCAGGGGTCTACCTCACTCGGATGCGCCCGCTCCCGGCCCTGCGGGCGGAGTGACGGCTCTCCTCGCTGGTGCTCGCTGAGCGGGCGGTCGCTGCTCACGCCGCTCGCTGCGCGCGATAGGGGCGCCTACCGGCAGCGCGGTCAGAACCGCTCGGGCCGATACGCATGCAAGTCGATATCGGGACTGCGTCCGGCGACCAGGTCCGCGACAAGTTTGCCAGTGTACGGCCCGAGCTGGAGTCCGGTTGCGCCGTGGCCCGTGGCGAGGAAGGCTCCAGCCACCTCGGGGGCCGGGCCCACGAGCGGGAGTCCATCGGCGGCGACCGGGCGGAGCCCGGCCCGGATGTCGTGGACCCGAGCGTCGTCCAGTCCCGGTGCCATCGCCCGGGCCGTCCCGAGCAGGTCGTGGACGCCCGCGACCGTCGCCCGCGGGGTGTAGCCAACCTCCTCGTCGGTTGCACCGACTGCCACCCGGCCTCCCTCCCACGGAACCAGATACCGGTGGCCGAAACTCGTCACGACCGGCCAGCCGGCGGTAGCGGCCCTCGGTTCCACGTGGACGATCTGTCCGCGAACCGGCTCGACAGGCACGTCGAGCCCGAGCTGGGTGGCGAAGTCCGAGGACCACGCCCCCCCGGCGATGACGACGGTGTCGGCTGCGAGGCTCCCGTCACCGGTTTCGACTCCAGTCACGGCCCCGTCTACGATGCGGAGCCGCTCGACAGTCCCATCCAGGAGTTCGAGACCGTGGTCTCGCGCCGCGGCTCGCAGCGCCGCCTCGAACTGTTTGCCGTCCACGCGGGCACCGTCCTCGTAGTACAGCGCCCGCTCGGGGGGCGCCAGCGCCGGGAACCGCTCGACTGCCGCCTCCGGTGTGAGTGTGCTGACCGTCCCCTCTGCGGGGTAGCTCATCGTCGCCTGGCGCTCGCGCAGGCGCTGCTTGGTTTCCTCGAAGGTAGCGACCGCGTCGGCGCTCGTCGCGACGGCCAGTAGCCCACACTGGGTGTAGCCAGTCCCCTCGACGCCCACCTCGTGGAGTTCGTCGACCAGGTCGGGGTAGTACTCGACGGCCGGCGCGGCGAGCCGGAACCACTCGTCGGAGGCGTTGCGGCTGCTGGTCGGCGGCGAGAGGATGCCCGCGCCGGCGTCGGTCGCTCGGCCCGCGTCGGCCCGGTCGACCAGGACCGTCTCGTGTCCATCGCGGGCCAGGTGGTAGGCGACCGCCGAGCCGACGATGCCGCCGCCGACCACGACCGCGTCCGCGTCTGTCATACACGCCCCTTGTCTCCCGGAGATTGTCAGTTCCGGGGCTCGTTCTCGTGGCTGGGAGCTGTCGACCCGGGTTCCGAGCGCCGACCGCGACCCGGTCTCATCGTGATTCTTGTCGTCTGTTCCCGGCGCTTGCCGACCCCGATGCGGGCAATCGCCGGGACATCGGGACAACAATCACCAGCAGTGACAAGGTGGCGATGGAGCCGGCAGCCGCAAATGGACTCGCACGCAGACATGCCGGCCACAGCATATTCGATACTGATATGTTTCCACAGGGGAGGGTCAGACCGCTCGATTTCACTTTGCTGGCGCACCCGTTCGACGGGCTCTGTCTCACGACGCCACAGTGTGGCCAGTTGACGGTGTGAGCTTACTGAGAGCCGCCGTTCACGCGTCCGACACGGGCCGTTCGAGGACTGTCCGGAGGCTGTGACGTCACACCGGCTCGTCGGTCGAAGCCGGCGAGGCGAACCGTCTGGTTGGATTCAGACTCCCGGTCGGCCGGAGTACCCGCCAGGCGATCCCGGGGCGGAAGAGCGCCTCGGGCGGCTGTTCGAGGCGCATGACGCGGAGCGTCGCCTCTCTCAACACCGAATCCGAGTGCGCCTTGCGAACGAATCGGTCCACGTACCGGCTGAAGAGACGTGTTCCGCGGGGCCTTGGACCGCTCGTCTGCGGGAACTCGAAGTCGGTACTGGCGTCGGGTGCTCCGTCGGATTGCGGTTCAAGTGGACGTGCGGATTCGGGTTTCACTCGAAGAGTGCTTCGATCCGCAGACAGGTGATCCGCCTCGAGAGCTCTTGCATGAACTCGGACACAGTGTTACCCATCACGACCACCGGCCAGCCATCCCCACTGGCAGCGTCGAGGACATCGGCTGGGGGCTCTCTGCCCTCGTCGTGGACCACGACCGGAAACGAGGCACGACGCGCGAATAACGCGGCGTCCCGCCCGACGACCCTGGCCTGTTCGATCCTGTCGTGTTTCGCCAGCAACTCGAGGTACTCGAGAAACGAGGCAGTCCGACCCCGGCGGTCCTCACGGAGATAGAGCAACGGCTGGATGACCGCCTTGCTCTCCCCGACCAACTGGCGGCGGATGAGTTCCACACTCCGGGTGTCGTTGACCGCGGCAGCGTTGTACACCCGTCCCTGGGGAATATTCATCCAGGAGACCCGCACGCGGTCGAGATAGGCCTCGCGTTCGGCTGACTCCAGCGGCGGCTCGCCGACCGTGTGGAGTACTTGATCAAGCCCGTAGACGACCTCGGCTCCCGGGACGTGTCTGTGCTCCGCAGGCACCTGCACGTAGCTGGCCGTCGCGTCCCGGCGGTCGAGTTCCTCGTTGAGATACTCCCTGACCGTCTCGTCTTGCACGCCACAGACCACGTGAGTTCCCTCGGGAACAGACCGCGCCAGCGCGCGGGTGATCTTCGGTCTCGTCTCGCCGAGCGTGTCCAGGTGGTCCTCCCGGACGTTGGTCAGAAAGACCACGTGTGGCCGGACGTACTGCTCGTTGACCAGCCGGGTCGTGTAGGGGCGGATGCCCTGGTTCTCGACGACCGCCGCGTCGATATTCCCGAACCGCCGGAGTTCGCGCTCGTTCTCGTAGAGTCGTACCTTCTCGGGCCTGTCGATCTCGTGTTCCGTACCGTTGTATATCGAGACGGGGTGAGTTCCTGTCACTTTCGCGTACGTGTCGTAGTCCCGGTCGTGGAGGATCTCCTGGAGCCACCGGACTGCAGTCGACTTGCCGCGGATGCCAGTGACCGAAACCCGGATATCCATATCCGCCAGCCGTCGCCTGTGGAGCGGGCCGCTGCCGGCGAACTCCGACACGGCGTGGAGTGCTTTTTGCTTCCAGGCGCCGACTGGCGGCCAGTTCATAGGATCGGTACCTCCGGGTGCACACTCTCGGTCGTTCCCGTGACGGGACCGCACTTCTCTTCGGACGGCCGGATCGCCTCGAGTCGGTAGCCCTCCCACGCCGCAAGCCCGAGAACAACGACCCCGGCTACGAGGTGGACGACGCCAACCTGTTCGAGGAATCCCCCGGGAATCGGGCGCAACACGAGCCGCGCGCCCCCTGCGAGGATCACGAAGAAACCCGCCGCAACGAGGACCGAAGACCGGCGCTCGGCTGGGGCGACCACGTGGACGTTGTACGCGCCGACGCCGCCGAGTATTCCGGTAAAAAACGGCAACAATCCGTTGCTGAACCCGAGCAGGTTCACGACGGAAATGGTCGTCAACAGTCCGAGGATGACCCCGACCGAGAGGAGCGCGCGGCCGTAGATGAGCGTCCACGAGTGGAGGGCCTGGATCCCGAGGTAAGCGAGGAGCGCGGTGAGCACGAACAGCGGGAGCAGCCACGCGTTCCGGAGCGCGAACAGGACCAGCAGGGGCAACACGATAAGCCCCCCAACCCGGAGCCCCCAGCGGCTCCGGGCCGCCTCCGAGAGGAACAGTCCGAGTCCCAGCAACGCGAGCTCTCGCGGGAACGGGAGAATCGTGGGGTGGCTACTACTCTCCACGACCAGACCGAACGCGTGGGCGATAGCTGAATCGGGCGCCAGGAGGACTGCGGGAGTGATTGTCGACAGCGGCGTCAGCCCGACACCGATCACCAGTCCGATCCCCACGACAACGAGCAACAGCAACAGTGCCAGACTCCAGAGCGCGTCGAGGATGCGCTCTTCACGGGGCAGACGGTGGAAGTTGTACGCCGCGATCCCGGGCAGGACGCTGCCGATGAACCCGAGTTCGCTGACCACGGATTGCGGGCCGGACCCACTGGTGACGAACAGGTAGACGAACAGCGGGACCAGCCCGCCAGTGACCACGGCAATGACGAAGACCGGCCGGCCGTACAATATGAGTCGGCGTTTCGCGATCCCGACCGACGCGTAGCTCCCGATGACACTCATCAGCAGAACCGGGAACGTCCCGAAAGACCGCAGCGTGTACACTGCAAAGAGCGGGACGATGACCACGCCACCCAGCCGGAGTCCCCCGATCTGGCTGGCGACGATCCCCCCGATCAGCCCCAGCAGCATCACGGCTGTTACGATGAGCATGCGTCCCTGTCAGCTGACGCGATGGGCCGACAGACACCGGAACTCCACTGCCCCGGAGTTCCGGAACGCGCGGACGGCACGCTACGTACCGTCACGCCACTACCCCCTGCGGCGTGGCACAGCGTCGGCGACTTGGCCCCCGTATTCGACCGTTCTGCCACACCCGTGGAGTGTCCCGTGGCGACGGACACAGCGTTATGTCGGCATCCTCGGCTCTCACTCATTCACCCGGTTGTACTCACTATCTGAGACAAATAAATCCTCCCAGATACTTCTGAGCGTGTAAGAGCCCGGCAACCGGTGGCGGCGACAGACGACGTCATCCAGGGGGTCAGCGACGACGCTCGAGGCGCTGGTCCGGGTCCCGGAGGCATCCAGCGGCATCCAGCACGGACGCGCGGTCGTCTCTGCCCAGGGGTTCCATGACGACGCCGGTCGAGTCGACGGGCATTGGCACCGAGCGGACGGCAGCCGAGGCGCTCGGGCTGCTCTCGGAGGAGACCCGCCTCGACATCCTCCGAACAGTTGCCGAGGCACAGAACGAGTCCCAGCGGCGGGACACCGCGGAGGTCACGTTCTCGGAGATCTACGACCGGGTCGACGTCGACGGCACCTCCAAGCTGTCCTATCACCTCGGCGAACTGACCGGCACGTTTCTCCGCAAGCACGGGAACGGGGACAGATTCACCCACGCCGGCGAGCAGAAGGTGCGGTTCATCCTGGCCGAAAACTACCGCCAGCCGCCCGACGTCGGCCCGGTCGAGGCGGACGGAGCCTGCCTGCGCTGTGGCTCTACCTCGACGAGCGCGCTGTGGTCACCAGGACCGAACGGGTACGAGGCAGAGACCAGCGCGGCCGCGCCTGAATCGCTCGCGAGGAAGGGACCCCGGCGGGGGACCGTCGGTTGTGCGAGGAACTGATGCCGCGGGTGCGGTGCTCTCATAGTGATTGTTGTCCCGATGTCCCGGCGGTTGCCCGCATCGGGGTCGGCAAGCGCCGGGAACAGACGACAAGAATCACGATGAGACGGAGTCTTTCGACACCGTCGATGAAACTATTTGAGTAATTACTATCAGGCCCGATTGTCCGTGATGTGGTAAGCTCTGGCGGGTCGTCGCTGCCCGCACAGCCGGCAAGCGACGCTACCGCGGCCACACCACACAACTGGAGGAACTGTCGGCGGGGACCTGTCGACGTAGTCTATTTCCTGACAATTCACCACAGACAACTCATCTGTCCTTCGGCGCACCCCCGACGTATCGAGCACCCCCTGATATCCACCCGGTCACGATTCGTTCACGAT
>CAZOWU010000074.1:0-9689 GCA_964583735.1 uncultured Halobacteriales archaeon
TCCGCGCGGAGTTCGTACTTCTGGACCTTGCCGGTCGCGGTCTCGGGCAGGTCCTCGGTGAAGTCCACACTCGAGGGACTCTTGTAGCCGGCCAGCCGGTCGTCACAGAACGCCAGAATCTCCTCCTCGCTCGGGTCGCTGTCGGGCGCGGGGACGACCACCGCCTTTGGCGTCTCGCCCCACTCCTCGCTGGGAGCCGGCACTACCGCGGCTTTTCCGACGTCGGGGTGGTCGTAGAGGGTGTCCTCGACCTCGATCGAGGAGATGTTCTCCCCGCCGGAGATGATGATGTCCTTCTTGCGGTCCTGGATGGCCACCATCCCGTCCTCGTCCCAGACCGCGAGGTCGCCGGTGTGGAAGTAGCCCTCGGCGCGGGCGGTGAAGGCTTCCTCGGTGGCCTCGGGCTTGTTGAGATACCGGTCCATCACCTGGTTGCCCCGGACGACGATCTCGCCGACGGTCTGGCCGTCGCGGGGGACGTCCTCGCCGCCGTCGTCGACGACCCGGACATCGGTGCACAGCGTCTCCGAGCCCTGTTTGACCTTCAGATCCCGGCCCTGTTCGGCCAGCCGGCGCGGGGAGTTCGAGGTGGTGATGATGGGGGCAGTCTCGGTGAGCCCGTAGATGTGGATGATCCGCCAGCCAAAGTCGTCCTCGACGGTCTCGATGGTCGCGGTTGCGGGCGCGCTGCCGGCGGTCGCGAGCCGCACCTCGCGGTCGCCGGTGGTCTCGACGCCGTGTTCGTCGCGGTACTGGATCAGGTTGTTCAGGACGGTCGGCGCGCCACACATGAAGGTGACGTCGTACTCCCGGACCCGCCGGAAGGTGTCGGCGGCGTCGAAGGTGCGCTGGCAGAGGTGGGTCGCGCCCGTCCCCGTGAGCGCGTAGGTGTGTCCCCACCCGTTGCAGTGGAACATGGGGAGCGTCCACAGGTAGGTGTCGTCGTCGCGGATCTCCATGTGCTGGTTGAGAACGAGCGCGTGCCAGTGCTCGGTCCGGTGGGTCCGGACCACGCCCTTCGGGTCGCCCGTGGTGCCGGAGGTGTAGTTGATGCTGGCGTCGTCGTCCTCGCTGATCTCGGGGCGCTCGGGTGCCTCTGGGGAGCCCTCGGCGAGCACCGCCTCGTAGTCCGCCCAGTCGCCGTCGATGTCGTCGGCCTCGTAGCCGATGAAGGTCTCCGCGGGCACCTCGTCGCGGACCGCCTCGACCTTGCTGGCGAAGTCGTAGTCGGCAATGACGGTCGCCGCCTCGCAGTCGTTCAGGATGTAGGAGACGGTGTCGGGCTCGACCCGGTAGTTCAGCGGGACGAACACGGCACCGAGCGTGTTGGTCGCGTACAGCGTCTCGATGAAGTAGTGGGTGTTCGGCGCGAGCAGCGCCACCCGGTCACCCTGGCCGACGCCGCGGGCCGCCAGGGCGTTTGCCAGCCGGCTCACCCGCTCGTCCACCTCGGCGTAGGTGTACTCGGTGCCGTCGTGAGCGATAACCCCCGTCACGTCGTCGTAGATGTCCACTGCCCGGTCCAGAAAGTCGAGTGTCGTCATCTCCTGTTTCATGCTACCACCACCCGTGCGTACTCGCCCGGAAAGGAAAGTATTGCCCCCGGTTCGGCGCTAGGGCGGTTGCGGCCGCGGCGGCCTTCGTTCGGTAGTCGCCCCGCGCTCGGCTCAGCTCTCGGGCCACTCCTCCGCGCCGAGCGGGTCACCCTCGAGGAAGGCGTCGACCCCCGCCTCCGCGTCGGCCGTCCCGCACAGCTCCGCGAACCGGTCGTTGGAGTGGGCGAGTGCCTCCCCGTACGGCATGTCGGCCATCTCGTAGAAGGCCTGCTTGCCGCGCTGGACTGCCGTCGGGCTCTTGGCGGCGACGGTTTCGGCGAACTCCATCGCGCCGTCGACGTGTGCGCCGGGGTCGGTCACCCGGTTGAGCAGCCCCCACTCGCGGGCGGTCTCGGCGTCGACCAGCTCCCCCGTGAGCAGCAACTCCAGGCAGCGCTTGCGGGTGACCGCACCCATCAGCGGCACCGCCGGCCCCATACAGAAGAGACCGACCTTCGGCGCAGTCGCACCCAGTTGCGTCCCCTCGGCCGCCACGGCGAGGTCACAGGCCGCCACCAGCCCGATCCCGTTGGCGGCGGCGTGGCCGTGGGCCGCCGCAATCACCGGTGTCCCCATCTCCGCGAGGGTGAGAAAGGGCTGTTCCATCCGCGTCACCCACTCCCCGTACTCGTCCTCGCTCTCGAACGCGCGGTGCTCAGAGAGGTCGATCCCAGCCGAGAAGGCCTCGCCGGCGCCCCGGACCACGACTGCACGCACGCCGTCCGCAGCCTCGAACTCCAGCAACGCGTCGTCCAGTGCCGCCGCCAGCCCGGTGCTGAAGGTGTTCATCGCTTCGGGCCGGTTCAGGGTGACTCTGCCGACGTGGCCTTCCCGGTCGGTCAGCACCGCCTCGCCCCCGCTGGGGTCGTTGCTGTCTGTCATACCGTGTCAGGGTATCTCACGGGAAAAGAAGATTGCGCACGGGCGGCCGGCAGGCCCCGAACCGCCGGGGCGGCACCCGAGTCGACCCAAAGGGTTAGGAACGCGCCACGAGAGGGTCCCACATGGACACAGTCACCATCGACGAGGTCGAGGTCGAGGTCAACCCGCTGGAGGTCCACGACGTGCGCCGCCCGGTCTCGCGGGCGCTCGGGACCGAGCACTTCGCGATGAACTACTTCGAGCTCGCGCCCGGTGACTCCTTCTCGGGCGGACTCCATACCCACCACGACCAGGAGGAGGTCTTTTATATCGAGTCCGGGACCGCCGAGTTCGCTGTCGGGCCCGAGCGCGAGACGGTGACCGTTGCGGCCGGTGAGGTCATCCGCTTCGAGCCCGGGGAGTTCCAGACCGGGTACGTCCCCGAGGACGCCGACGAGGACGTCGTCGGCTGGGCGCTGGGTGCGCCGGGTGCGAGCCACGACTGGGAGGACCTCGAGTCGATGATCTACTGTGACGACTGCGGCGAGGAGCAGGGCCACGCGACCGCGCTCACCCGCGACGGTCGCTTCGAGTTTACCTGCACCGAGTGTGGCACAGAGACGACGCTCTGAGCGCGGGACTGGGGCCACAACTGTGTGGTGGTGGTAACCAAGCGTTTATGTTGCTACTCGCGCTTTCGGCGAGCGTGTGCCCTCCCGTTTCGCCGGGCGATACACCCCCCTCCGCACCTGACACCACGCCCCAGAGACTCGACCGATGAAGGACACACTCACGTCTGCCGCCACCGCCGTGCTCGGGCTGCTGGCGGTCGGGTTCGCCGCCGCGACCCTGACCTCCACGAGCGACGGCGGGGCGGCCGGCTCGGGGGGAGGGGGTGGCGGCGGCGGCGGGAGCGCAATCCCCTTCCCCGAGCGCGAACCGACGTCGCCGGCCCCCATCGACATCCCCTTCGTCGAGTTCATCCTGCTGGCGCTGGTGCTCACCTTCGTCGCTCTGCTCGTGTACGCTGCGCTCTTCCGGCGGGCACTGTTCAAGCGGGTCGTCGCCGTCGCCGTCCCGTTCGTGCTGGCGGGACTTCTCGCCTTCATCCTCCTCGTCGTGCTCGGCGACCTGTCCGGGTCCGCGCCCGCCCAGCCGGCGATTCTTGGCAACGCCTCCACCCCTGCCGGCCCGCCTGGTGGTGGCGAGTCGTCGGACCCGTCCACGCTCCCGCTCCCGCTTCTCGCGCTTCTCGGGGTCGCGCTCGCCGGGGTCGCGCTCGTCGTCTGGCAGGTGCGGGGTCGACGTGGGAACGAGGAGCCCGACGACGCCGCCGAGCCCGAGGGTGACGCCCGGGCGGCGGCGGTCGGACGGGCAGCCGGACGCGCCGCCGACCGGCTGGAGGAGGGTGGCGCCGACAACGAGGTCTACCGCGCCTGGCGGGAGATGACCGACCTCCTCGACGTCGAGGACCCGGAGACGAGCACGCCCGGCGAGTTCGCCGACGCCGCCGTCGATGCCGGACTCGGCGGCGAGGCAGTCCACGAACTCACCCGGCTGTTCGAGGACGTGCGGTACGGGGACGCCCCGCCTGGAGCCTCCGAGGACCGGGCGGCCGACGTCTTCCGACGGATCGAAGCCCAGTACGCGGAGGCGGTCGACGAGAACGGTGACGACGGAGATCCGGGGGAGAGAGCGTGAACCGCCGGCTGCTCGCGCTCGTGGCGGGCCTGCTCGCGCTGGCGGTCGGTGTGGTCGCTGCCGTCTCGCCTGCGCTCGCCATCGACGTCGACCGGGCGCTCGTCACCGCGCTCGGCGTGGTCACACTGGTGCTCGCCGTCCGGGCGATTGCGGTCCGCAGGGCGACCGACCCCGACGAGGCTGTCACGCCGGACCCCGAACACCGCGTGCCGACCCCGCCACCGGGAGAGGACCTCCGGGACTCGCTCGGGAGGTTCTTCTCGGCCGGCAGGCTTCCCTACAACCAGGCAGTCCGGGGACTCCAGGCTGCCGCCGTCGAAGTCCTCGTCCAGTACGAGGGGCTGAGCGAGGCCGAGGCCGAGCGCCGCGTCGAAGTCGGAACCTGGACCGACGACGGCTACGCCGCCGCCTACCTCGGGGGTGAGGCCGCTCCCGACCCGCCGTCGCCCGGCCTCCTCCGACGAGCCGTGGCCGGCGGCGTCCCCAAACACCGGAAGGTTCGCCACGCCGTCAGCGCTATCGCCGACCGCGCGGGCCTCGAGCCCCGCTCCGACGGGGATGGCGACACCTTCCCGGAGGAGCCCCCGGAGAGTTTCTCCGCCAGCCCGTTCTCGGTGACGCTCGACCGGGCGGGAGGGAGAGCCGACGGCGGGAGCGCTGGGGAACGCGACGACGATACTGGCGGCGAGGGGCCCAGCGGGTCTGGAACCGCTGCCCTCGTCCGGGCGGCGCGCCCGACGAACCGTTGGCGGGGGGTCGGTGCCGTTGCCCTCGTGGGTATCGCAGCCGGCGTCCTCACCTCGCAGCCGGCGGCACTGCTGGCCGGGGCGGCCGGCATCGGCTTCGCGGCCTACGCCCGTGCGGCGCCGCTTGGCCCCAGTTCGCTCTCGACCGAACGCGAAGACGACGACGCGGCGACCCCCGGACTGTCGGTCGACCGCTCGCTCGACACGGACGAGCCCGACCCCGGCGAGACAGTCGAGGTGACCGTCAGCGTCACCAACGAACGCGACCGCCCGCTCCCCGACATCCGGGTGGTCGACAGCGTCCCCGAGGGGCTGTCGGTCACGGGCGGGTCGCCCCGCCACGGGACGGCGCTCCGGGCCGGCGAGTGTGCGACCTTCGACTACGAGGTCGGGGCGGGCCGGGGTGTCCACAGCTTCGGCCCCGCAGCCGTCATCGCGAAGGACCTGAGCGGAAGCGTCGAGCGGACCCAGCTGGTCGGGCCGGAGACGACGGTGACCTGCCGCCCGACGCTGCGAGCGACGACCGAGCCGGTGCCGTTGCGCCAGCGGGCCGCTCGCTACGCCGGCAGAGTCGAGACCGATACCGCCGGCGCCGGCCTGGAGTTCTACGCCACCCGGGAGTACCGCCCCGGTGACGCGCTGAGCCGGGTGGACTGGAACCGGCGGGCCCGGACGGGCGAGCTTAGCACCGTCGAGTTCCGCTCCGAACAGGCCGCGACGGCCATGGTCGTCGTCGACGCCCGCGAGCCCTCCTACGCCGCCTCCGGGCCTGGCGAGGCCCACGCGCTCGACCGCGGGGTCGAGGCTGCCGGTCGGCTGTACGGCTCGCTGACCGCGACGGGTAACCAGGTCGGCGTGACGGCCTTCCCCTCGGCGACCTGCTGGCTCGCGCCCGGCGCGGGCGAGGAGCACGAGCGGCGGGTCCGCGAGATGCTCGCCACCCACCCGGACCTCTCGCCGGTCCCCCGCGAGGACCCGATGACGGTCGCGGCGGGCCGGAGCCGGCTCCGCCGGCGGCTCTCGGCGGGGACGCAGGTGCTGTTCGTCTCGCCGCTGTGTGACGGCCGCGGGGCCGACCTGGCCCGGTGGCTCGACGAGTACGGCTACCCGGTGACGGTGCTTAGCCCGGACCCGACCGCCGACCGGACCGCTGGCCACCGGCTCGCCCGGGTCGCCCGCGGGCTCCGGTTGCGCGAGCTCCGCGGCCGGGGGATCCCCGTCATCGACTGGGCAGCCGGCCAGCCGGTCGACGTCGCGCTCGCGCGCTCGAACCGGCGGGAGGGACCATGACGCCGGACGGAGCGGCAGCCGACGGGGCGGCCGACGGAGTGGAGCCGGAGGCGGTGACGGTCGACCGTCGCCCCGGCCGCGTCGGCGCCGCCCTCGCTCTTCTGCCCGCGCTGGTCGCCACGCTCGCGGGCGGGCTCTACACCTGGCCCGGGCTCCTGCTTGGCGTGACCGGCGTCCTCACGCTCGCCGGTGGGCTGGCCCGTGGGTCGCGGGCCGCGGTGACACTGGGGGCGACCGGCCTCTTTATCGGGACAGTCCTGGCGGGCGCGGAGGGCGCTCCCGTGGGGCCAGTCCTCGTCGGTGCGACGGCCGCGGTCGTCGCCTGGGATGTCGCCACAACTGCGGTGAGCGTTGGCGAGCAACTGGGCCGGGACGCCGCAACCGCGCGACTGGAGGCGACCCGCGCGCTCGCAAGCGCCGGGGTCGGCGTCGTGACTGTTGGCCTCTCCTACGGCGTCTATCTCGCCGGCGCCGGCGGTCGGCCGGTGGCTGCGCTGCTCTTTTTGCTCGTTGCTGCAGTCCTGCTGGTCGCGGCGCTGGATTAGTCGACAGTCGGGACCGGCACCTCGTCGAGGACGTCCTCGACGACCGACTCCTTTGGAACGTCGTTGACGCGGGCGTCGGCGGTCAGCACGAGTCGGTGGGCGAGCACCGGCCGGGCGGCCGCGGTCACGTGGTCGGGCGTGACGTACTTCCGGTCCTCGACGACCGCCCGGGCGCGGGCGGCCTCGAACAGCCGTTGGGTCCCACGCGGGGAGACGCCGACCGTTACACGGGGGTCCTCCCGTGTTTCCCGGCAGACCGCCGAGATGTAGTCGACCAGGTCGTCGTCGACCCGGACCGCTTCGGGGACGCGCTGGAGCGCCTGGACCCCCTCGGCGGAGAGCACCGGCTCGACTGTCGGGCTGCGCGCCGAGCGGTCCGCCCGCCGGTAGAGTAACTCTCGCTCGCCCTCGGCGTCGGGGTAGCCGATGCTTGCTTTCGCGACGAAACGGTCGACCTGTGCCTCCGGGAGTTCGAAGGTCCCCTCCTGCTCGACGGGATTCTGCGTGGCGATAACAAAGAAGGGGTCGGGCAACTCGCGAGTCTCGCCGTCAGTCGTCACCTGTTGTTCTTCCATTGCCTCCAGCAGCGCCGACTGGGTCTTTGGCGGGGCGCGGTTGATCTCGTCGGCCAGCACGACGTTCGCAAAGAGGGGCCCCTCGTTGAAATCGAAGGTCCGGTCGCGCTCGTTGAACACGTGCGTACCGGTCAGGTCCGCGGGCAGGAGGTCGGGCGTGAACTGCACCCGCGAGAAGGACATCCCCAGGGCGGTGGCGATGCTCCGGGCGGTCAGCGTCTTGCCGGTGCCGGGGACGTCCTCCAGCAGGACGTGGCCTCGCGAGAGGATGCCCAGAAAGACCGTCTCCAGGAACGGGCGGTCGGTGATGACCGCCGCCTCCACCTCGGCGAAGACCTCCTCGCAGCGTCGGCTCGCCTCCTCGATGTCCATGCTTCCTCGAGCGCCCGTCGACAAGAAAAGGTTGCCCTCGGGGGGCGCGCCAGGTTCTCGGATGGGCGGGCCCTACTGCGAACAATGGCAGACCCGGTCCGTAGCGACGTGTCGGAGGTCGAGGACGGCCCAGAGTACGACCTCGACTTCCGGGCTCATCCCGAACGGTACCGCCACACCCCCGACGAGCGGGGTGCGTTCGAGACCGAGCCACAGGAGTGGTACGACGGGAAGAAACGCGAGATAGCGCTCGTCTACGAGGAGTACCTCGCCCGCGTGCGCGACGACGACGCAGACGAGAAAGCGAAGGAGCGGCACCACGACGCCACGGGGACGGCCCCGCCTACATCTCGGGGTACTCGGTCTCCTTGCAGGTGATGAACTCGAGCAGCGCGGGCGTCCCCTGCTCGGTCCGCTCGATGCCGCGCTCGACGGCGGGGACGATGTCCTCTGGTCGCTCGACGCGCTCGCCGTAGCCGCCGAAGGCCTCGGCCATGTCGGCGTAGTTGCCCGAAATGTCCGTGGTCCCGTACTTCTCGGTCGCGGTCGGGAGCAGGTCGATCTCACAGGCCATCGAGAAGTTGTTGAACAGCACCGAGAGGATGGGGATCTCCTCGCGGACGGCGGTCTCGAAGTCCATCCCCGTCATGCCGATGGCGGCGTCGCCCCAGACGTTGATGCAGAGCTTGTCGGGGTGGGCCAGCTTCGCGCCCATCGCCAGCCCCAGCCCGTAACCCAGTTGGGTGGTCTTCCCCCAGCCGATGTAGGTCAGCGGCTCCTCGGGCTGCCAGAAGGGGGCGAGCTGGTCGCGGGGGCTGCCCGAGTCGTGGGTGATGACCGTCTCGCTCACGTCGACGGTCTCCTGGAGGTCGTTGATCACCCGGTAGGGCGTCAGGGGCACCTCCTCGGAGGTGAGCTTGTCCTCCCACTCCGCCCGGAAGTCGGCGTGGCGCTGTGCGATATCCTCGACCAGGTCGTCGTAGCGGCCCCGGCCGCCGTCGACCCGGTTCTCGAGTTCCGTCTCCAGGGCCGCCAGGGTGAGTTTTGCGTCCCCGACCAGCGCGTGGTCGGCGGCGAGGCCCTTGTCGATGTCGGCGGGGTCGAGCGTCGAGTGAACGATGGTGGCGTCGCCGGGCATCTCGGCGGCGTAGAGCGTCCGGGTGAACGAGCAGCCGACGCCGAATATCAGGTCGGCCGCCTCGAGGTACTCCCGGACGGGCGTGGGCATCGAGCGCGCACCCACGCCCAGCGAGAGGGGGTGGGTCTCGGGGAAGGCACTCTTGCCCTGGAGGCTGGTGGCGACCGGTGCCTCCAGCAGTTCGGCGACCGCGCGGAGCTCCTCCCAGGCCTCGGCGTAGTGGACGCCCTGGCCGGCCCAGATGACCGGGTCCTCGGCGTCGAGGAGGGCGTCGGCCACTTCGGGAACCCGGTTGGGGTCCGGCGCCGGGCGGTTCTCGCTCGGCGGGCTGTACGCCACGTCGCCGACTTCCTCGCCGAAGACGTCCATCGGAAACTCCACGAGCGCGGGTCGGGGGCGACCGTTGCGGGCGCTGTTGAACGCCCGCCGGACTGCGTTGACTGCCTCCTCGGGGTCGGTGACCTGCTCGCAGGTCTTGGTCACCTTCTCGTAGTTGTCGGAGGCGTCGAAGTTGGGGTCGACCTCGGTCTTGGCGCGTTCGTAGCCCATCGGCAACACCACGAGCGGGACCGAGTCGCCGTAGGCCTGGGCCACGCCGGGAAAGGCGTTCTCGGCGCCGGGGCCGAACTGCATGCAGAAGACACCGATCTCCTCGCCGGCCGTGGTGCGGGAGAAGGCGTCGGCCATGTGCAGCCCGACCCGTTCCTGGCGGACGGGGATCGGCCGGATGTCCACGGCCGCGGCGGCCTCGATGATCGGGTTGATCGGGTAGGTGAACAGGTACTCGACACCCTCCTCGTTGAGCGTGTGTGCGACGGCCTGGGCGACGTTCATGCGCCCACCTGTGCCGGGCCGTGGCATAACTG